>JAGREL010000078.1 GCA_020446575.1 Novosphingobium sp.
CGACCAGCGCCAGCACCAGCAGACCTATGCCAAACTTCCTTACCCAAGCCGGCATGCCACCCCCTCATAGCCAAGGTGCATTCGCTACCTCCCGAAGACTTGAGCGAGGCTGTATCACCGGGCATCGAGGCGGGCAAACCGGTTTGTCGGGCCAACGATCCGGCCGCCACGCAGCCGTTTCAGTCACCAAGCCTCCCCGAGGATTCGAAGCAAGGCACAGCGAAACTGC
This sequence comes from Novosphingobium sp., assembly GCA_020446575.1. Taxonomy (GTDB): domain Bacteria; phylum Pseudomonadota; class Alphaproteobacteria; order Sphingomonadales; family Sphingomonadaceae; genus Novosphingobium. Next base: position 230 of record JAGREL010000078.1, read on the forward strand.
AGCTGACTAGTTCATCTCATGGCACCAGAAGGTTGCGCCGCCCCTGTCAGTGTCCGAGCATTCGAACTGGCGGTCGGTCACGAGATCGGACGTCCACCATTGCTCTTCCTCCGGCAGCGGTTCGGCGCGCAACAGCTGGTGAATCATTTCCAGTCCCCTGTCCCCAAGGCGGAACGGGCCAATCGGATTCTCGTCCGAGCGCGCCACGAAAACCGCCCCGCCGGGCTCCTCGACAGGGACGGTAACCCCGTTGGCCGTCACGTCGATCGCGCCAGTATGCATTCCGCCTTCAGCCGCGCTGCCCGGCCCGCGCAGCACGACCAGCGTGGCGCCTTCGGGATCAACCGCGTCGTTCGGCCCGATCAGCCCTTCGCGCCTGGCGATGGTGACGGCCTCTTCGCCAACGACCCCTTCGAAGATCGTGCCGCGAATGCCGATCGTTGCGACCGGCGTGCGGACGGAGGATTTTTCCGTGCCACGGCGCAGCGCGCCACCCGACATGAAGCGAAACGCACCCTTGGCGACCGATCCCGTAACCGAACTGGCGCTCTTGCGCGGATCGTAGACGAAGCGGTCAATGCGCACGCGTGCGCTGGAGCCGACCGAAAAGCTCGTCCTGTCCAGCAGCAGGAGCTGTGCCATGCTTGCCTTGCCGGTGGCGATGTCGTTGCCGATCGCCACGCGCTCCTTGAGCCTTGCCGCGTGCATTTCGGGATTGGCGACCGTCGTCATCCGGACCTCGTTCCTGACAGCAGCGGTCACGCCGACAACCTGGGCCGAGGCCGGCTGCGACGCCACGGCTGCGGCAGCGACCGCAAGCATCGGCACAAGCAGATGTCCGTTCAGCTTCATCTCGCCTAACTCCCCGATCCGAAACGCCAGATCAAACGCAGGTCGCCGCCAAAGCTGCGATAATCGCGCAAGCCGCTGGCTATGTTGTAGTTCCTGTATGAATAGGTCGCCGCGCCTTCGACGTATAGCCCGGCCAGGCCAAGCGGCGTACCGAGAGCGAGACGGTTGTAGAGCCGGACATCCTGACGGGGCGGCATGAGCGGATCATCCTTGAAATCGACCATGCGCAGCGTCGAGGATATCCGCGAATAGCTGCCCTTGTCGTCGAGCGGCATTTCCACCGCGCCGGACAGGCGCCAGGCGAAATATTTCGCAGTCGTGAGGCGCGCATCCTTCGATTCGATGCCGGCACCGGCAAACCAGGCCAGACGCGAGGCCGAGCGCCCTTCATATGTCAGGGCGAGATCGTAGTGGTAGCCCGTGCTGTCATTATCCGCGAATTCCTGCCGGACCACTTCTCCCCTGATCGCGGCGCGTCCGTTGCGCCCGGCACGGATGCCGACCTCCGCCTCGCCGCCGTACTCCTTGACGAAATGCACGTCGTTCAGCCAGCCGCGCCGCATCACGCCGCCAAGCGACAAGCGCGTGTTACCCCGGAACGATCCGAAGCCCGCGGCGAGTTCGCCGAACTGGAAATCGGACTGGGGCCCGGACAGGCTGTTCCGCGTCTGGAAGCGGGCATCGATGTAGGCGTGATGGCTGTCGGCCCCCATGCGCCCGCTCAGCCGCGCGCTGCCGACAAAGGAAAGCCCGTCCTCGCGATTTTCCGGAAGGAACTGGTCCGGCGAAATCCGAAACGATCCCAGCGCGTCGCCTTCGTAGGAAAGCCCGACCGAAACCTGCCCCCAGACACGCCTGCTGCTCCGCTTCCTGGCCATGCCGGAACCGCAGGCGGCCTCGACCTGGTCCCATGCCGAACCGCTGGCATTGCGGCCGCTCAGTATGTTCAGCTCCAGCCTCGCGGATTGACGATCGTCGAGGCGGCAAAGGATCGCGACATAAGCCAGCCGGACATCGTCGGCATCTTCATCGAGGATAAGCGCGCGCTCAAGCGTCGCCGCGGCTTCCAGCAGCTTGCCCGCTTCCGCCTGCCGCCGCGCAAGATCGATCGCGGTATCGGCGGACATGGACTGCTCGCTGAGAGCTTCGAGCGCTTCGATGCTGCCTTCCTCCGGCGCAACGACCTCGCTTTCCTGCGCCCATGCCGGCTCGACGCAGCAAAGCCCCAGCATGGTGAGGGCCGCAATTCCGGATTGCAGCCTCACGGAATGAATTTGCATCATGCCCCTTTCCGGCACCTTTCGGTGCGCCCCCGATAAAGACACCCAATAGCAACAACGTCTTTTTCTGGAAGCGATTTTCCTGCAAGCTTACCCAAGGTTCAAGAATGGGGGCACGCAAGGTGCAGGCTTTCCGCATCGCGAAGACCGGCTGGCTGGCCGCCGTGCTGCCCGGCGCGCTTGCGCTGTTTGCCGTCTTCGGCCTTCAGCTTGCAGGCTTCGCACCGCTCACCCGCGTCGGCCAGCTTGTGTTCGACGCCTATCTCCGCGCCGCGCCGCGCGAATACGAGCCTGCTCCGGTGCGGGTGGTCGATATCGACGAGGAGTCCATCCGCCGATACGGGCAGTGGCCCTGGCCTCGCACCGAAATCGCGCTGATGACGGACCGGCTGACAGAAGCCGGGGCGGCGGTCATCGCCCTCGACATCGTCTTTTCCGAACCGGACCGCACTTCCCCGCCGCGCATCGCCGAGCGGCTGTGGCGCGTGGACGGCGATACGCAAACGCTGGCGACGCTGGAACGGCTGCCGGACAATGACGATCTGCTTGCCGAGGCGTTCGCCCGGCAGCCGATCGTCACCGGCTTTTTCCTGACCAACGATCCGCGCCGGGTTCAGGCGATCCCGAAAGCCGGTTTCGCCATATCGGGCACTCCGCCCGGCTCCACCGTGCCCGCCTACCGCAACGCCGTGCTGCCGCTTGCCGCACTGGAGCAGGCCGCCGTGGGAAACGGTTCGGTGACGCTGGCCGGAGACAGCGACGGCATCATCCGCAAGGCACCGCTGCTGATGCGGCAGGGAGACCAGCTGCTGCCCTCACTGTCCCTCGAAACCCTGCGCGTGGCCCAGGGCGCGGGCGCCATCCTCGTCAAGACCAGCGACGGCAGTGGGACTTTCGGCGGCGGCCGCAAGGAAAGCGAAGTCGTCTCGATCAAGGTCGGCGATTTCGAAGTCCCGACGACCGAGAGCGGCGCCTTGTGGATGTATTACACCAAGCCGCAACCGGATCGGATCGTGCCGGCGTGGAAGATCCTTTCCGACGCACTGTCCCCGCAGGAAATGGCCGACGCTTTCGGCGGGCAGATCGTCTTTGTCGGCGCCGGTGCGATCGGCCTGCGCGATCTGGTCTCGACGCCGATCCAGGACCGCGACCTCGGCGTGATGGTCCACGCCCAGGCCGCCGAGCAGATGATCCTCGGCAAGTATCTGACGAGGCCCGACTGGGCAGTGGGACTGGAACGCTCGCTGGTGCTGGCGCTCGGACTACTGCTGGTGCTGTTGCTGCCCAGGCTCGGCGCGGCCCGAGGCGCCATTCTCGGCGCAGCAATGGGAGGCGCCACTCTCGCGGGTAGCTGGTACGCCTTTACCGGCTATCGCTTCCTGCTCGATCCGACCTATCCGCTGCTTGCGGTGCTGGCCGTCTATGTCGTCGAGACGGTCGTAACCTATTACCGCGAGGAACGCCGGCGCAGCTACATCCACCAGGCGTTCGACCGCTACCTCTCGCCCGAACTGGTCAAGCGCATCGCCGATGACCCCGGCCAGCTCGAACTCGGCGGCGAGGAACGGCAGATGACGGTGCTTTTCTGCGACATCCGCAGTTTCTCGCGCATATCCGAAAAGCTGCGCCCGCAGGACATCATCCGCTTCCTGATCGCCTTCCTCACGCCGATGTGCGATATCCTGCTCGAACGGCGGGCGACGATCGACAAGTTCATCGGCGATGCGATCCTTGCCTTCTGGAACGCGCCGCTCGACGATCCCGACCAGTACGAGAACGCGGCAAGGGCCGCGCTGGGCATGATCGAGCGGCTGGAGAAGCTCAACGCCGAAATGCCGGAGCGCCAGGACGAGCCATGGCCGGGAGAGGTCAGGATCGGCATCGGCCTCAATTCGGGGCCGTGCTGCGTCGGCAACATGGGTTCGGCCCAGCGCCTGAGCTATTCGCTCATCGGCGACACAGTGAATCTCGCATCGCGAATCGAAGGCCAGACCAAGTTCTACGGCGTGAAGATCGCGATCGGCAGCACCCTGAAGGAGCAGATTCCGCAATTTGCGACAGTGGTGATCGATCTCGTCCGCGTCGTCGGCCGCGACGCGCCGGAAGAAATTTCCGCTCTCGTCGGCGACGAGCGCGTCTCCCAGACGCCGGAATTCCAGCAATTCGCCGAAAAGCACGCCGCGATGCTGGACGCATATCGTTCAACGAAATGGGAAAGAGCCAAGCAATGGCTTGACGAAACCGAAGCAGACGCGAAAAACTTCGGACTGGGACGGGTGCATGAACTATATCGGGAGCGCGTCGCCGCCTTGGCGCTGGCGCCTCCGCCGGAAGACTGGGACGGGGTCTATTCGGCAACCGAGAAATAGCGCGGCACGACCAGGGGGTATTGATGATGCGAGCGGCAGCGCTGACGAGACAATGGGCCGGACCGCGAATCGGAATTCGGTTGGTTGTCATGCTGGCGCTGCTGTTTCTCGGCGTCGCGGCAGCCAATGCAGGCGGACGTTATGAGGGCGTCGCGAGTTGCGCCGGCTCCACCTGTCACGGCAGGAACGAAGGCGACGGCAAGGTCGTGCGCCAGGACGAACTGCGCCGCTGGCAGGAACCTTCAAACAAGAGCGGCGCGCACAGCCGCGCCTACAAGGTGCTCGCAACGGAGCGTGGCCAGGCCATCGCCAGCGCGCTCGGGCTGGGCAAGGCAACCGCCGCGCCCGCCTGCCTCGGCTGCCATGCGACCAACGCGCCCGCCGGCCAGCGCGGAGACCGGTTCCTGCTTTCGGACGGAGTGGGCTGCGAATCGTGCCACGGTGCGTCGTCGGGCTGGCTCGCCAGCCACTATGCGGTGCCCGCCACCCACACGAAGAACATCGAGAACGGGCTGGTCCCGCTCGAGAGCGCGCAGGCTCGCGCATCGGTCTGCCTCGACTGCCATTTCGGTAGTGCCAAGCCCGGCCAGTTCGTCACTCACCCGATGATGGCCGCGGGCCACCCGCGGATTTCCTTCGAGCTCGACCTGTTTTCGGCACTTCAGCTGCACTGGGACGAGGACGAGGACTATGTCCGGCGCAAGGGCCGGGTGGATCATCTCCAGCTCTGGGCGGTCGGCCAGGCCGAGGCGATCCAGCGCTCGCTGAGCCTGTTCGCCAAGCCCGAGTTCGCCAGCAGCGGGCTGTTCCCGGAATTCTACTTCTACGACTGCCACAGCTGCCATCGCCGGATCTACGACCGCAGCACCTTCAAGCGCACTTTCGAGCCCAACCCGGCCCGTCCGATCCGGTTCGGCAATCCGCCCTACAATGACGAAAACATCATCATGCTATCGGCAGTGGCGCATGTGCTGGCGCCCGGCCAGGCCGCGACGTTCGACGCCGCAGCCCGCGATTTCCACGCCGCCATGGGCAAGGGCCGCGGCGAAACGATCGCCGCCGCCAACCGGCTGAACGCTGCGGCCGGCGCCCTGTCGAGAGTGATGTCGGCGCGCGGCTATAGCGGCGACACCTCCTTCGCCGTGATCTCGGCCATTGCCGGCAAGGCGATCAGCCCGCGCTTCACCGATTATACCGGGTCGACCCAGGCGGTTATGGCGATCGACACGCTACTCAACGCGCTGGTGCGCCAGGGCCGCATCACCGTCGGCGCGGCGGCAGGCATCCGCGCCAGCGTCAACCGCGCCTATGCCGCCGTGGCCAGCCCGGAAAGCTACGAACCCGCTGCCTTCCGCGCCGCGCTGGGCCGGGCGGCCAGCAGCATCGAGGCATTGCGCTGATGCGGGGATTTTCGCGGCTAATCGCGGCGGCTGCACTGCTGCTGCTCGCTTCATGCGGGGAGGGCGGCAGCGAATCCTCGGGCGGCGGCAGCACCGGCGACAATTCCGGCGGCGGATCAGGCGGGGTCAGCACACCGCCTCAGGATTTCACCGCGCCGGCGCTGGAATCGCTCAGCAGCGCCGAAGTCGGCAAGATCGTCGCTCAGGCGGCGGCCCAGGCACAGGCGGAAAGCACACCGGCGGTGATCGCCGTGACCGACCGGGTCGGCAATGTGCTTGCCGTTTTCGAGATGACCGGCGCGCCCACGCTGGCACAGATCCCCAAGCCGCCAAGCGGCGCGATGCACGACGTTCAGGGCGCCCAGGTGCCGGCAACGGCGGCCGCGATCGCCAAGGCGCTGACAGGCGCCTATCTTTCAAGCGGCGGCAACGCCTTCTCCTCGCGTACGGCGAGCATGATCGTGCAGGAGCATTTCCCGCCCGCCCCATCCACCGTCGGCCTTGAAAGCGGCCCGCTGTTCGGCGTGCAGTTCAGCCAGTTGCCCTGTTCTGACTTTTCCTCGCGCTACATGGCCGCGGGCGCAAGCGCGCTGATCGGCCCCAAGCGGTCTCCGCTTGGCCTTTCCGCCGATCCGGGCGGCTTCCCGCTTTACAAGGACGGCGTGCTGGTGGGCGCCGTCGGCGTCGTGGCGGACGGCGTGTACGGCCTCGATCCGAACGTCCTCGACGTGGACAGCGACGTAGACGAGCGCATCGCCCTTGCGGGAACCGTCGGCTTCGAAGCGCCCGAGGAGATCCGCGCCAACATGATCCCGGTCGATGGCACCCAGCTGCGCTTCTCCGACGCGGAATACGCGGAGCTTGCCGATGTCGGTGGAGCCACGTTCGCATCGACCAGCCCGGCGCTCGGGATGCTGAAGACCGTGAATGGCTATTATCCCATCGCCTCACTGCTTGCCGGCACGGCCTATGGCAGCGAGGCATCCGGCATCCGCCGCGCCACGGCAGCCGAATTCAGCAACAACGAGGCCTTCGTCCTGAGCGACGGTGCGGGCGCGAACCGCTATCCGGTGCGCGCCGGAACCGATGCCGCCGAAGTGGGCGCTGCATTGACCACGGATGAAGTGCGCACCATCCTCGAGCAGGCGTTCATGGTGATGTCGCACGCGCGCGCGCAGATCCGCCGCCCGCTGGACAGCCGGGCACAGGTGTCGGTGTCGGTGGTCGACACACGCGGCGTCGTGCTCGGCATCGTGCGTGCACCCGACGCGCCGCTATTCGGTATCGATGTCAGCCTGCAAAAGGCGCGCACCGCCTCCTTCTTCTCCCATCCGGGCGCGGGAGCCGAGCTGTTGGCAGACCCCAGCGCGGACGTGCGCCATTTCGTGCCGGCGGTGCGGACTTTCCTCAACGACCAGACGGCACTGACCGGGACTTTCGCTTTTGCCGACCGGTCCGGCGGCAATCTCTCGCGGCCCTATTTCCCGGATGGCGAGGTCGGCCGGCCTCATGGTCCGCTCTCGCGTCCGATCGAGGACTTCAATCCCTTCTCCACCGGCCTGCAATCGGCACTCGTGCTCGCCAATATTCTCGAGCATGTCCAGTTCATCGCCAATGGCGGCACGGATACGGCTCACCGCTGCACGAAGATTCCGGACGTTGTGGCGGGCCAGAACCGGCTGCATAACGGCATCCAGATCTTCCCCGGCTCGGTCCCGGTCTACCGCAACGGCGTGCTGGTCGGCGGGGTCGGCGTTTCCGGCGACGGCATCGACCAGGATGACATGATCAGCTTCCTGGGCGTTCACAATGCCGGTCAGGCGCTGGGAACTCTGGGCAACGCACCGGTCGACATCAGGGCGGACAACATCGTCGTCACGCTCAGCGACGGCAAGACGGTGAGGCTCCGGTTCGTCAATTGCCCCTTTGCGCCATTCCTCGACACATCCGAACAGAATGTCTGCGAGGGTTTCTAGTGGCATTCCCGCCTTTCGCCTTGCCTCTGCTTCTCGCTCAGCCGATGGCCGCGACGATGCCGCAGGAGTCGCCCGTGGCTGAGGAGCAGGCGCAGGCCCCGGCGGAATCGTCCGAAACGGATAGCGGGGACGCTCCGCCACAGGCGGTCACGGACGAGGTCGAGGCGCTGACGAAGGAACTTCGCCCGATCATGGAGCCGCCCGGCATCGAGCCCGCCCCTGACGATGTCAATGCGGGCGTGATCGAGGGCCGCCGCCGCCCCGGTTACAATGAAAGACTGCCCGAGCCGCTGAGTCAGGACAATCCCGGCGCCGTGCGCGCGCCGGTTCCCGAAGCCTTCCCGACCGACGAGATCCCGCTGCCCGACCGCTGGCGGATCATGACCACACTGTGCCCTGCCAGGGATGCGGCGCAGGCGACTTACCACATCTTCCCCAACCTGCAGCATGTCTGCCATTCCAAGCTCGACCCCTACCACCAGAACGTGCTGAAGGGCGACCTGCCGATCCCCGCGGACAAACGCCCGGGGTTCCTAAAGGGCGACGACTGGTTCTTTTCGGCCAGCGTGATATCCGACACCGTGCTGGAGCCGCGCACCTTTCCAATCCCGGTCGGCGTGCAGACCACGGAGCGGCCGCACAGCATCGACGTGTTCGGCAAGGATGCCAGCTTCGTCTTTTCGCAGACGGTCATTGCCAACCTTGCGCTCACCAAGGGCAACACCGCTTTCAAGCCGCCCGTGGTCGAGTACCGCGTCGCACTCGCGTTCAACTTCAACCATGTGAACGTGCCCGAGCGCCGCGTGCTGTTCGTCGAACCGTCCAAGCCCTCGCACCGAAGCGATCATTTCCTGGGCGTGCAGGAAGCCTTCCTGGACTACCACATCCGCAACACGTCGGACCGTTACGACTTCGATTCGATCCGCGTGGGCGTCCAGCCGTTCCAGGCCGATTTCCGCGGCTTCCTGTTCAACGACAACCAGCTCGGCATCCGCCTGTTCGGCAACCGCGACAACAACCGCTTCCAATACAATCTCGCGGCCTTCTGGCGGCTGGAGAAAGACACCAACAGCGGCCTCAACTCCGTGGTGCAGAGCCCGCGCGACGATTTCCTGTTCATCGCCAACGCCTATCGCCAGGACTTCCTGATCCCGGCGCTGACCAGCCAGATAACCGTCGCCTACAACCGCAACCGCGAAGGCAACGACATCCATATCGACGATAACGGCTTTCCGGTGCGCCCCGCGCTGCTCGGAAACCTGCGTGGGCGCGACTACGACGTGTTCTATCTCGGCTACAATGCCGACGGCAGGGTCGGCCGGATCAACGTCACCGCTTCGGCCTATGCCGCGCTGGGCGAGGACCGCAATTCCATCTTCACCGGCGAGAAGGCGGATATCAGGGCCTTCTTCGGCGCGGCCGAGCTGAGCTACGACAAGGACTGGATGCGCTTCCGCCTGTCCGGCCTCTATGCCAGCGGCGACGGCGACCCCTACGACAACAAGGAAACCGGCTTCGACGCGGTGTTCGAGAACCCGGTCTTCGCCGGTGCCGACACCAGCTACTGGATCCGCCAGACCATTCCCTTTGCCGGCGGCGGCCGTGTGATCAGCGTCAACGGGCGCAACGGCCTGCTCAATTCGCTGCGCAGCTCGAAGGAGCAGGGGCAGTCGAACTTCAACAACCCCGGCCTGATCCTGACCGGGCTGGGCGCCGATTTCGACCTCTCGCCCGAAGTGCGCGTGTCGGCCAATGCCAACCACCTGTGGTTCGAGAATACCTCGGTGCTGCAGGCCCTGCGCGTCGAAGGGTCCATCCCGCGCGACATCGGCTTCGACCTGTCGACGGCGGCAACCTGGCGTCCCAACGCCAACCAGAACCTCGTCTTCCGCCTGTCCGCCGCCGCACTGGTGGCGGGTGACGGCTTTCGCGACCTGTTCGACAACCTGGGACAGGACCGGGTCTATTACTCGGTGCTGGCCAATGCGGTGCTGACCTACTGATGCTGGAACGCCTTAACCCTCGCCAACTGGTGCCTGCCTTCTTCGCCATGGGCGCAGCCCTGCTGGGCGCCACCGCGCTGTGGGCTTCCGAAGGCGAGGTTGCGGTGCCGCGCGACTATGCCGCCGCCGGGGTGATCGCGCCTGCCGCACCGCAGAACCAGTCGTGGGACGAGGCCGTGGTCAAGTCCAACGGCTGCCTTTCCTGCCACCTGCAATCGGATTCGGCGGTGGAAGTGGGCGAACTGTCGCCTGCCACCCAGGCGCTGATTGCGCAGCGCCACGGCGCGCCGGTCACGCGGCTGGGGACCATGCACGCCAGCGATGCCGTGGTGCTGGGCTGCACCGATTGCCACGGCGGCAATTCCACCGTGGTGGGCAATCCCGACCTGGGTTTCGACGATCCGCAATACCGCGCCGCGCGCGAAGCCGCGCACGTGCTGCCGACCTATCCCGAAAGCTGGCACTATCCCAGCTCGGCCAATCCCGAGCGGACCTATTCCCTGCTCAACCGCGAAGCGCCCGAATTCATCCGCTTCACCAACCCCAGCGATTACCGCGTGGCGCGCGAAGCCTGCGGCGCCTGCCACATCCAGGTGATCGAAGCGGCAGAGCGCAGCCTGATGGCATCGGGCGCCATGCTGTGGGGCGGCGCTGCCTACAACAACGGGATTCTGCCGTTCAAGAACTACGTCATCGGGGAAGCCTATACCCGCGAGGGCGTAGGCGCGGTGATCCAGAGCCCCGGCGATCCCTTCGGCACCGTCTCGGTCGAACAGGCCCAGCGCGGCGCGCTGGCGGCGCTCTACCCGCTGCCGCGCTGGCAGGTGGTGCCTCCGGCAGACGTGTTCCGCGTGTTCGAACGCGGCGGGCGCAACATCAACTCGCAGTTCCCCGAAATCGGCCTGCCCAACCCCACCGGCCTGATCCAGCGGCTGGAGGAACCCGGCCGGCCCGACCTGCGGCAGTCGAACCGTGGCCCCGGCACCGGCCTGCGCGCGGCGATCCCGGTGCTGAACATCCACAAGACCCGCCTCAACGATCCGTTCACCTGGTTCATGGGCACCAACGATCAGCCGGGCGACTATCGCCACTCGGGCTGCGCCAGCTGCCACGTCGTCTACGCGAACGACCGCGAACCGCGCCACTCGCTGACCTACGCGCAGTATGGCCGCGACGGGCAGACGATCACCAACGACCCGGCGATCAACCGCCAGGTGCCGCGCAGCCACGGCGATGAACATGGCGACGAAGGCCACGGCGATAGCGGCCATGGCGGTCTGATCCAGCCCGGCCATGGCAACGGACATGGGGGCGACAGCCACGGAGACAGCCACGCTTCCGACCAGCCCTATGGCGCCGAAGTGCCGCTGGATGACCGTGAGCGCGGCCACCCGCTGCGCCACGTCTTCACCCGTTCGATCCCCACCGCGCAGTGCATGAACTGCCACATGCACCAGCCGAACATCTTCCTGAACTCGTTCCTCGGCTACACCATGTGGGATTACGAGACCGATGCGCCCTACATGTGGCCCGGTCCGGAAAACCGCACCCCGCGCCCCGAGGGGATGAGCGACGAGGAATACGCGGAAACCTACCTCCACCAGCGGTATCCGACTGCCGAGGAAGTGCGCGAAATCAACGATCGCAACCCTGAAGGTGCCGCTCCGCGCGGGCTGTGGGCCGATACGGACTTCCTGCGCAACGTGCATGACCTGAACGATGACCTGGAGCACACCCAGTTTGCCGACTATCACGGCCACGGGTGGAACTTCCGCGCCATCTTCAGCCGCGACCGCGAAGGCAACCTGCTCGACGCCCATCGCGAGATCGTGCGCCCCGGCAATCCGGAAACCGACACGCCCGAACAGCTGGCCTATCACAACGAACGCTGGCGCCAGCGTTTCCGCCGCGACGGCGAACAGCAGTTCCAGCCCGTCACCGGGCAGGCCGACACCGAGAACGGCACCACCAACCCCGGCGTGGCGGTGCACCTGATCTCGATCCACGCCGAAAACGGGATGCAGTGCGCCGATTGCCACTATGCCCAGGACAGCCACGGCAACGGCCTGATCTACGGCGAGGTGGCCAATGCCATCGAAATCGGCTGCAAGGACTGTCACGGCACGGCGGATGCCTATCCCACGCTGCGCACCTCCGGTCCCGCCGCGCCTCCGGGCGGGCACAACATGGAACTGCTGCGCAACCCCGATGGCCGCCGCCGGTTCGAATGGGTGGAGGACGAGGACACCGGCCGCCGGCACCTGATCCAGCGGTCGATCGTCGATCCCAACCTGCAATGGGAAGTCAGCCTGGTGCGCGACAGCGTCGACCCGGCCAGCCCCGATTTCAACCCGCGCTCTGCCCGCGCCAAGCTGATGAGCCGCGATGCGGCGGAAACCGGGCGCTTCGAATTCGGCCCCGGCGTCTCGCCCGAAAACCGCGCCCACCCCGACGACGAGATGGCCTGCTTCACCTGCCACCTGTCGTGGACCACCAGCTGCGGCGGCTGCCACCTGCCGATCGAGGCCAACTGG
>JAGREL010000430.1:0-259 GCA_020446575.1 Novosphingobium sp.
TCTAACCGCTGAGCTACAGGCCCCAGCCTCGCCTGCCGCTCCGCCTAGCCCGCAGTCCGCCGCTAGGCAAGCGTGACCGACGCCATGATGTCCTTTACGCTGGATGGCGCGACGTTGCGCTTCTCGAGATAGGCGAAGATTTCCCGCCACCAGTCGTAGAAGGCGGCAAGGTCGTCCGCACTGCGCACATAAGGCGTATAGCCCGGCGCCAGCGATGGGCTGTGGAAGGAAAACACCAGCAGCGGCAGGCCGTCGTCGA
>JAGREL010000430.1:268-1779 GCA_020446575.1 Novosphingobium sp.
ATGTCGATGCCGCGGATCGCCTCTTGCGGCGTGATGCCTTCCGGCGTCAGCGGAATGCGCTCGAGCATACCCGTCCGCGCCAGGGCACCACGCAGGCGCGGCGTGCGCCACAACCGGGGATAGATCGCCCCTCCGATCTGGCGGAGCATGCCCCAGTAGACCGTCGTCACAGGCAGCTCCAGCAGGCCGCCCTCCCGGTCGAGCCAGTAGGGTCTGAGCGGGTGGTCGCGGTAATCGGGGCCGCCGTTGTAACTATAGTCGAAATTGGCGCGGACCGACGTGTCGATAACGACCCGGGCCTCACGCAGGATGGCGGCGCTGTTGGGACCTGCGCCATAACGGCCCGCCCGGTAGATCAGCGGGGCCGCGCCGAGATTCATCTCGATCGCCTGGCAGAGATTGAGCAGCTTCTCCCGTTCGAGATCGGCAGGCAGGTTGCCGGGATAGCTGTTCCTCTGATTCACTTCCTCGGTGTATGGAGGATTGACCCAGGGGTGCAGATGGATGCCGGCTTCCGCCCGGCCCTCGCGAACGGCATCGCCCAGGACCTTGATCGCGATCGGGGAATTCACCACCGGATAGTTCATCAGATAGACCGGAACGACACCGAAGCCCTCGCAGAATTCCTGGAAATCACGAAGCGCGGAAACGGCGACGAGGCTGTGCCGTTCGCGGTCGAGCGGAGCGTTCCAGTCGAACTCCTCCTCGGTATCGACGGTAACGAGGAACTTCTGTCCGAAACTGTCGCGGAATTTCGCAAGATCGGGCGTATTTGGCAGTTCGGTGATGTCGATATCCGCCAAAAGTTCGGCCCTTTTTTCCAAATGCCCCGCTAGGTGCCGTCTGACTGCCCCGAACCCGGCCCTTCACCTTGGCTATGAGCCATGGCCGCCCGGGTCAAGCCGGGCAGGGAAAGACGCAGCCTGTCTCCCTTGCGTTCCAGCGAGCCGCCGGCCGCCTTGGCTTCCGCAGCCGCAAGCCGCAGGGCGAATCCGACGCCGAACATTCCCGCGGAAAGCGCCTTGGGTCTGCCCTCGGCGAGCGCCTGGAAAAGCGCCTCGTCGGAAAGATCGGCAAGGCGGGACGGCAGCCGGACGGTCATCCGCGCCGTGTCGCCACGCTGCCGGCTGCGCAGCCTGAGCACCTCGCCCGGAACGGTCGCGCCGGCCAGGGTCGCCAGCAGCCGCCAGACGAGCCGCTCCGCCTCGATCCCGGCCATCGCGACCGGCAGGCTGTCGTCGCGCTGGTCGAGTTCGAAGCCGCTCCGGCGCGGCCCGGTATAGGCTTCGAGCTGGCCGACCGTCATGGCGATGATCGCGGCAAGGTCGCACTCGCCCGCTTCCAGCTCGAGCGCGCCGGCGTCCAGCTTGACCAGCCGGTCGAGCTCCTCGAAGCCGGCGAGCATATGGGCGCTGTCGGCAGCGATGGACGCGGCCAGCGCGCGGTATTCGTGCGGAGTGGGACCGAACAGCTGTTGCTGGATGACCTCGGCAAAGCCCTGGATCGCGTTC
>JAGREL010000079.1:0-1333 GCA_020446575.1 Novosphingobium sp.
GCGAGGCCGACACGAACCTTGTTCGGGCCGAGCTGCATGAAGGTCTGGGCAAGGTCCGGGAACTTCTTCGCAAGGCCCACGACCAGCCGGTAGAGTTCCAGCGACTGCGGTTCCACCAGCTTGCCGGCGAAGCGGGCACCGATCCTGCGCAGGCCCTCTTCAAGCGGGGTGTGCGCCTTCAGCTCCACTTCCAGCGCATCGGTCACCTGCATCATCCGGGTTTCCAGCATGGCGAGGAAGATGCCTTCCTTGTCACCGAACTGGGCATACAGCGTCGCCAGCGATCCGCCGGCCCGGCGCACGATCTCGGACATGCTGGCCGATTCGTATCCCTGTTCCAGAAACACGTCTCGGGCGGCGTCCAGGAAGGCCTGGCGCCGCATTTCGGCCCGCGAACCGGCCTCCTGCGATCGTTTCGCAGGCTTTGCAGGGGAGGCATGCTTCATTGCATCCGTCATTACTTGATTCTTGCGTAATCACGATTACATTGCAAGCCGTTGTAACAGGAATTACACTTTTCGGGCCTATGAGATGGGCTCTGAAATAGCCCACCGGATACTCATATGGCCGTTAAACCGTTCAAGCGCCAAGGCGACCTCCTCCCAGAAACGCCTCCTGCCGCTGACATCCCCCAGACCGAACCGGAAGCCCGCGACGGGCAGGAAGCCGTGCCTGCACCGTCGGGTTCCGGCCTTCTTTATCGTATCAAGGCGGATCCCCGCCGTTACATCCTGTCGACCATCGGTGTCCTGCTGGCCCTGTTTCTGGGCTACCAGGGCATCCACTGGTTCGTCGCCGGACGGTACGAGGAAACCACCGACAACGCGTACATCCGCGCCGACATCGCTACTATCGCCCCGAAAGTTCAGGGCTACGTCGAGAAGGTGCTGGTGACCGACAACCAGGTCGTGAAGGCAGGGGACCTGCTTGTCTCGCTGGAAACGGCTGACTACACGACCCGCACCGCCGAAGCTGACGCCGCGCTCCAGCAGGCGATTGCCGACGGCGCGCAGGCCCGCGCCCGCGTCGCCGCCGCCGAAGCCGCCCTTGAGACCGCCGCCGCACAGGTCTCGGCGCAGCGCGACCGCCTGACCCAGGCGAAGGCCCAGACCGATGCGGCAAAGGCCGATGCCGATCTCGCCGCGTCCGACCTTGAGCGCTACGCCGAACTGACGGCCAAGGGCCATTATCCGAAGGCCGGCCTCGACGCAGCCCAGACCAAGGCACAGGCTTCCCGCGCCACCCTCACACAGGCGAAAGCCGCAGTGACGGCCGCCCAGAGCGAACTCGGTGTCGCGCAGGCTTCCTATCACGGTGCGGAGCAGAATCTGTC
>JAGREL010000079.1:1399-9809 GCA_020446575.1 Novosphingobium sp.
AAGATCGATGCATCCCGCACAGAGCTGCGCGCACCGTTCGACGGGGTCGTCGCCAACAAGGTTGTTGCCGAAGGCCAGCTGCTCAATCCCGGCCAGCAGACCATGTCCATCGTTCCGGTGTCGGAAGCCTATGTCGTCGCCAATTTCAAGGAAACGCAGGTCGAGCGCATGCTGCCCGGCCAGAAGGTCCGCCTGCATGTCGATGCCTATCCGGACCTCAAGGTCGAAGGCACGGTCGACTCGATCTCGCCGGCAACCGGTGGCCAGTTCAGCCTGATCCCGATGGATACGGCGACCGGCAACTTCACCAAGATCGTCCAGCGCGTGCCGGTGCGCATCCGCATCGATGCCGGCCCGGCGGCGCGCAAGGTGCTGGCCCCCGGCCTGTCGCTGGAGGTCGAAGTCGACACCCGCGCCAGCAAGGACGAGATCGACACGATCCGCGACGAGCAGGAACAGGTCGCGCAGGAGCGCGCCGGGCAGTGAAGCTGTCGGCGACGAATTATGCGCGCGGCATCGCCCTGACTGTCCCGCTGGCGCTGGCGGCCTGCAAGGCGGGCCCCGACTATGCGCCACCCGAGCTTCCGGCAACGGGCGACGCCTTCCTTCGCGCCGGCGCTGCCGATGCCGCCGCGCCCGCCGCGCGCTGGTGGGAAGAGTTCGGCGATCCGCTGCTCACCGATCTGGTCGACAAGGGGCTCCAAGGCGCGCCGGGAATCGCCGAGGCCGAAGCGCGCCTGCGCCAGGCCCGGGCGGGGCTGGCGGCGTCCCGCGCGTCTCTTTTTCCGGTAATCTCGACCTCGGCGACTTATGTCTATGCCGACTTGCCGAACGATGCTTTCGGCACGGCGAGCAGCAGCAACGAGTTCTATTCGCTGGGTTTCGACGCGCAGTGGGAATTGGATCTGTGGGGCGGGCAGCGCCGTGCGATCGAACGTGCGCGTGCCCAAGCCGCCCAGGCCGCGGCGCAACTCGCCGATGCGCATGTGCGGCTGTCGGCCGAAATCGCCCGCAATTACACCGGCCTGCGCGCGCGGGAAGCAAGCCTTGCCCTGCTCGACCGGCGGCACGGCCTTGAAACCAGGCTTGTCGACATCGCCCGCAAGCGCCTGAAAGGCGGGACGGGCACGCGGCAGGAACTGGCGCAGGCCCTGCAGCAGGCGGAGCGTTCCGAGGCGGAGCGGGCAGCGGTGGCCGCCGAAGTCAGCGCCCTGCGCGACGCTCTGGCCGTGCTCACCGGAACCACGCCGGGCTCGCTTGACGGGCTGGAAGCAGCCGCCATCCCCCTGCCGCCCGAGGAGGTCGCCGTGGGCGATCCGGCGGCAATGCTTGCCCGCCGGCCCGATATCATGGCGGCCGAGCGTCGGCTGGCCGGCGCCACCGCAGGCATCGGTGTCCAAAAGGCGCGGCGCTTTCCCAGCATTTCGCTGATAGGCCTGATCGGCATCGGCGGCACCAGCATCGGCGATGCCTTTGATACCGACCAGTCGGCGACGCTCGCACTGCCCCGGCTGAGCTGGCGCTTCCTTGATTTCGGGCGCACCGGTGCGGCCGTTCGCGGTGCACAAGCGGAGCGCGATGCGGCGCTGGCCGATTATCAGGCAAGCGTATTGGGCGCCTTGCAGGATGTCGAAGCCTCGCTGGCCCGCTTCGGCGCGGCGCGGATCGCCTTTGCGCGCTCGAAGCAGACCGCTGGCCGCGCGCAGGAAGTCGCCGGTCTGCAGCAAATGCGTGCCAAAGCAGGAGCCGCCGCGCCGGCGGAGGCGTTGATCGGCGAGCGGGAGGCGATAAACGCCCGGCTTGCCGAGG
This sequence comes from Novosphingobium sp., assembly GCA_020446575.1. GTDB lineage: Bacteria > Pseudomonadota > Alphaproteobacteria > Sphingomonadales > Sphingomonadaceae > Novosphingobium. Next base: position 3,209 of record JAGREL010000079.1, read on the forward strand.
CCAATGATCGCGCCAGTCTCACGCTGGCCTATGTCGCACTGGCCAAATCGCTTGGTCTCGGCTGGCAGACCGAGGCGCAGCCCTAGCCCCCGTCAATCCCCATGGCTCTTGCCAGGGCCCGCAGTTCCAGCTCGTTCTTCTGCGTCACCTGCGGCGTTCCCGCGGCAAGCCCGAAGCCGTGAAACGCGCCGGGGACCACATGCAGCTCCACCGGCACTCCGGCGCGGGTCAGGCGCCGGGCATATTCGATATCCTCTTCGAGGAAGAGGTCGAGTGCGCCGACGATGATGAAGGCGGGAGGCAAGCCGGACAAGTCGCCGGCGCGGGCGGGGACGGCCTCGTCCGGCACGTCCGGCCCGCCGGGCTCCATGCCCAGCAGTGACTGCCAGCCGAAACGGTTGAGTTCGGGCGTCCAGGTGAACTCGCCGCTGTAGGAATGCGGATCGGCAGTGGTGCAGGTGCGGTCGTCAAGCATCGGTGCGTCGAGCAACTGGAAGCAGATTGCCGGCCCGCCTTTCTTTCGGGCGTGGAGAGTCAGCGCAGCGGCGTGGCCACCACCGGCGCTTTCCCCCGAAATGGCAATGCGCGCGGGATCGACGCCCAGTTCGCCCGCGTTGTCGTGAATCCAGCACAGCGCTGCGTAGCAATCCTCGACCGCGCCGGGAAAGGGAGTCTCCGGGGCGAGGCGATAGCTGGTCGCGAAGACGGGGCAGCCCAGTTTCAGCGCGCGGGCGCGGTTTGCCGCGTCGTTCTGCTCGGGCGATCCGATCACGTAGCCGCCGCCGTGGATGTTGAGCAGGGCCGGGCGTTCGCCTGCCGCCATTTCCGGCGGCACGTAATGCAGGATGCGCACGTCCGGTGCGCCTGCGGGGCCGGGAACGAAACGTTCCTCGCAGCGCACCGCTTCCAGCTCGGGCCGCAAGGGTGGCATGGCATCGGCCAGGAAACCGGCGCGAAAAGGTTCCAGCCCCGCGCTGAAATCGATTTTCGGGAACTGCTCGAGCACCTCAAGGAATTCTGGTGCCACGAGGTGGCGGCTGGATGTTCTCTCGATCGTGTCTGGCATCGCGTCTCTCCCTTGCCGCCTTGCCTGGTCGGCTTCGTGCGGCAACCTGCACCAGTCGGGCGCCGTTGCCAATCGTCCTGCTGACGGCGCAGGCTTCGGCTTTGCTTGCAGGGATGGAAGGCAGATCCGGCTAGCGTCTGCGCGGCAATCGCCGCAGCCCACGAAAAAAGCCCGCCCCTCCCGGTACGGTGAAGTGCGCGGGAGGGGCGGCAGGGCTTCGGGGAAAACCGGCTCGCGTCATTTGAGCAGCGATGCCTCGATAGCGATGCGGATGGCCTCGGAGCTGCGGTGCAGGCCCATCTTGGTGAGCACGTTGGCGCGATGAATCTCGACTGTGCGGGGGCTGATGTGCAGCTTTTCGCCGATCATGCGGTTGGAAAGGCCGCTGGCCACGCCAACCAGCACTTCGCGTTCGCGCCGCGTGAGCAGTTCCACCTGGCTTCGCGCAGTCGTCTCGCGCAGCCGTGTGCTACCCAGGCTCCTGGCCCGTTGCTGCGCGTTTTCCAGCGCATCGGCCAGCTCGCTATCCTCGAACGGCCAGGCGACATAGCCGATGGCGCCGTCAAGGATCGCCTGGGCGACCCGATCGGGAGAAGGGTTCTCGGCATAGGCAATGATCGGCAGCCAGGTGCCGGTAGTGCCCATGCGCGTGACCAGCGTGGCGATGGTGTCGCCCTCGTCGAGTGCAAGGATGAGGCCGGAGTGGGGCCACACCAGTGTGAGGTCGGCGATGTCTTCGAACGGTTCGACATGCCTGCCGCCGCTTCGCAACTTGCGGCTGATCGCGACGCGCCTGCGAATGGCGCTGTCGATCAGGACAACCGGCTGGATCTGTTCCACGGTCTGCCTCCCTAGCGGATTACGCCTAGGGACTTATTCGCACTGGGCCGGGATTTGCTTGCCCGGTTCGGTCCGTTTTCGAGCGATAGGATCGGAAAAACGCTGTAGCGTGGCGGTTCTGTGCGGCTGGTGCCGCTCCACTATCGCCGGATCATTGCCGGCAGGCTGCGTTAGTCTCCGGCTTCGCGGATCAGTACAGAATATCGGCGGCTTGCGAATTTCCACGCGCCGTTTTCGCGCACCAGCTCGTCGTCGTAGCGTCCGGCGATTTTCTGCGCGGGGCCATCCTTCATCACGGCGATTTCACGGACATAGCCACGCGTGACTGCCGTGTCGCCATCGACCTCGATCGAACCGACGATGGCGAAGAACCCCAGCGCGTCCAAAGTCGACCAAAGCGCGTCCCATTGCTGTGCGAGCGCCTCCTTGCCGCTCCGCTCGCCGAACGAGGTGATCCAGGTGCAGTCCCTTGCCCAGCAATCGAGCCAGGCCTGCCTGTCGCCGCGGAATCCGGCGTCAGCGTAAGTGTCGTGCAGTTCGCGGATCGCGATCCGGTCTTCGAGGGGGCCTGTGAACGCCATGCCCGGCTGATGCCACCACGGCTGGCGATGCGCAATCCATGCTCAACAACCCGCCTGCGGGCCTGTATGCTGTAGATTCGGCAAATGGAGGACTCCATGACAGATCAAGTGTACAAGCTCAGCGAGATCGTCGGAACGTCTCACGACGGACACGATGCGGCAATCAAGGTGGCTCTCGAGCGAGCCCGTCAGTCGCTCCGCCACATCCGCTGGTTCGAAGTCGTGGCGCAGCGCGGCTATGTCGAAAGCGACGGCAGCATCCTGCATCAAGTGACGCTCAAGATCGGCTTCACTCTCGACGGCTGAGCAGCTTCAGACCGAATCCATCGATCGAACTGCGTAGTTTTACGGAGCCGCATGCGAGGTCGGCGTTAACCATATTTTCCTAGGTCTTTGGCGGAGTTTACCGAGCGGACGCCCGGCGCGGCGCTGTGATGGAGCCAGCCATGACCGAAGCAATCCAGCCCCACATGCTGCCGTCGGCACTCGACGGCTTTCCGGACGTGCGGGTGCTGTCGCTCGATTGTTTCGACACCCTGATCTGGCGCGACACGCATGCGCCGAAAGACATTTTCTCCCGCCTTCCCGGTGTCTCCCTGCCGCAGCGGACCTTTGCCGAAGAGCAGGCCCGCAAGTCGGCGATGCTGGGCAAGAACCGCAACGAAGTCAGCATCGGCGAAATCTATGCGCTGCTGATGCCCAACGCGTCGCCGGCCGAACGCCGCGAGGCGATCGAGGCTGAAATCGCCGCGGAGGCGCGCCACTGTTTTGCCTTCGCTCCGACGGTGGAACTGATGCGCGAGGCGAAGTCGCGCGGAATGCAGGTGGTGATCGTCAGCGACACCTATTTCGATTCAAGCCAGCTCCGCGACCTCATCGCGCGCGCGGCCGGCGAGGAAGTCGCCGGGCTGATCGACCGCCTGTTCTGTTCATCGAGCTTCGGCAAGGCCAAGGCCGGCGGCCTTTACGGTGAAGTTCTGCGCAAGCTCAAAGCGAAGCCCGAAGAGATCCTGCACATCGGCGACAACCCGCATGCGGACGTTGCCGGCGTGGCGCCATTCGGCGTCAACACGCTGCATCTCAGGCAGTTCTCGGAACAGACCGAACAGCGCCTGCGGCTCGAATCGGCGGTCAGCGCGATGATCCATCCGGATGACGGCGATGACGCAGCCGCGCTACAGCCCTATCGCGCGACGCTGGCCGCCGCCGAGCCCGGGGGCGACGATGCCGCGGAGAATCTTGGTCTGACGGCACTGGGCCCCGTGCTCTTCGGTTTCGAGAACTGGCTGCAGGCCGAAGCCGATGCGCTTCGTGAACGCCATGGCGGCACTGTCCACTGGCTGTTCCTGATGCGCGATGGCCACCTGCCCAAGCTCGTCCACGAAGTCTCCGGCGATTGCGACCATTCGCACGCCATCGAGATCAGCCGCTTCACCGCGACGGCCAGCTCCTTCACCTGCGACAGGGACATCCAGAGCTATGCCGAGCTGGAACTCGGCATTCGTCCGGAAACGCTGGCTCGCCAATTGCTGATTCCCGAAGCGGAAATCGCGTCGGTCGTCGGCGGAATGTCTCCTCTCGATGCGAGCTACGCCCTGCTGGGCGAAATGCGCAAGGGCCAGCGCAGGAAGCAGACCCTGCGCGCATCCCGCGCTTACGCGTCGCGGCTTGTCGCCCATGTCCGGCGCGTGGTGAACCCCGCCGAGGGCGATGTGCTGATGTTCGTCGATCTCGGCTACAACGGCACTGTCCAGAACCGGATCGATGCCCTGCTTGCGGATGCGCTCAAGGTGCATGTCGCCGGGCGCTACCTGCTGCTGCGCGAAACCGATTGCCCCGGCCTCGACAAGCGTGGCTTCCTCGGTACCGACAACTACGATGTCTATACCGTCGAGGCGATGTGCGCCAATGTCGCCGTGCTCGAGCAATTGTGCACCACGACCATGGGCTCGGTCATCGACTATACCGAGGACGGTGAGCCGATCCGGCGGGGAAGCGACATCAAGGACCGGCAAAGCGAAGTGCGCGACCGCATCCAGGCCGGTTGCCTGCGCTATATGCGCGAACAGCGCGATATCGTGGTCCGGGCCGAGGCAGCCGATGACGTTTCGCTCTGGCGCAAGGCTGCGGCCACGGCGCTCACCCGGCTGATGTACCTTCCGCTCGAACAGGAGCTCGCGGTGATCGAGCGCTTCGAACATGACGTCAATCTCGGGACCGACAGGAAAGTTGCCCTGTTCGATCCGGACGAAGCCCGGCGCGGCCTGCGCCGGCGCGGCCTGTTTTACATGAAGGGGGCCAACAGAATGTACCTGCCTGCAGAACTCAAGGGCCACGGTCTTGGGCCCAAGCTGACGCTGTTCGCGCACAAGCGCTTCGGCCTGCCGTTCAGTTTCGGCGACTTTTCGGACAGCAGGATTTCGCTGCCGGTGGTCTTCGCCGATCAGGACGACGTCGCCATGCGCGAAGTCACTGCCACTGCGACTCATGACGGCTATTTCCTGGCGGCAATCCCCGTGGGCGATTGCCGCTATTCGGCCGCGCTGCAGTTCGGCGCCCTGTTCGAATGGCTTCAGATCGACAGCGTCCGTTTCCTGCCGGTTGAGGACTTCATGAGCGAACTTCGCAGTTCGTCCGACAACGAGATTCCGGCAGAGCCCCTGCTCGAGAACATGGAACAGGTGGCGCCTTATCTGTTCCACTGCGCGAACGAGACGAGCTTCATGATGGTCCATCCGCCCCGGCGTGAAGACGATCGGCCGTTGATGCTGGCGGTCGTATTCCGGCCACTCGTGGAACGCATCGAGACGCCGGCTCAGGTCCACGCGCCGGTGCCGGTCGCCGCGCTGGCGGAGGCCCGCGCCTGAGCGGCGCCGCCGCGGCGACAACCCAGACAGGCAATTTCTCCCTTGCCGGGCACATCCGGCCGGCTCCACAATGGCATGGCCGTGGCGCAGTTGCGCTGCGGCTCATGGATGGGGAGAGCCATGGGAGCAAATCTCGAAAGCAAGGTCGTCATCGTCACCGGCGGAGGGCGCGGCATCGGTCGGGCAATCGCTGACGCCTGCGCCGAGGAAGGCGCGAAAGTTGTCGTTGCCGATCGCGGCCTGGCGCTCGACGGCTCTTCTCCCGATCCGGCAGTTGCCGAGGAAGCCGCCTCCGCCATCCGGGCGCAGGGCGGTGAAGCGCTGGCAGTAACGGAAAGCGTTGCGGTGAAAGCCGGGGCCGACGCTATCATCGATGCGGCTATATCCGAATGGGGCCGGCTCGACGGGGTTGTTTGCTGTGCCGGCATCCTGCGCCACCGGCCTTTCCTGGAACTGACCGAAAGCGATTTCGACGCGGTCATCGCCACTCATCTCAAGGGGCATTTCCTGATGTATCAAGCCGCGCTTTCGCGCATGGTGCAGCAGGGCTCGGGAGGTTCGCTGATCGGGATCAGCTCGGGCTATGTTCTTGGCGATCCCGCCCGCACACCCTATCGGGCGGCCAAGGCGGGGATCGTCGCGCTGACCAAGAGCGTCGCCATGGCCGGCGCCGAGCACAAGGTGCGTGCCAATGTGATCTCGCCGATTGCCGACACGCGCATGACCCAGGCTTCGCAATTGCCGATCAAGATGCCGCCCGAGGACGTCGCCCCCATGGCGGTCTACCTGCTTTCGGACCGCGCCGCCGGTATTTCCGGCGAAGTCTACGGCGTTTCGGGCACCAGCATTGCCATCTGGGAAGACCCGCATGAGCGGCGCAGCATCCGCAATCCCGTCCGCTGGACGCAGGACGGGATCGACGCGAACATGGCCTGGCTCAGAGCCGGCGTTCCGGACCGGCAGCCGCCAGTGCCGCCGCTTCCCGAAACAGCGCAGCCGATTGCCGAACCCGACGGATAGAATCGTGGCTCGCCCTGCGCGTCATCGCCCGATGGCCCGGACGCGACCGCAGGCCTTCCGGGCGGCGCTGCGGCACATTGCCCATTCCGCCAAGCGCTGATAGCGCGGGATTATGTCGTCCTGTGACCTTTGCGTTGTCCGCAACCGTGCGATTTGTTCTGCGCTCGATGGCAAGGAGATCGAGGCGCTGAACGCGATCGGGCGGCGTCGCAATCTGAAGGCCGGGG
>JAGREL010000080.1 GCA_020446575.1 Novosphingobium sp.
TGATGGTGTTCTTCGCGGTGGTGGGCTTCATGCCGAACTACCTCGGCCATCCCGACAACTACATCGAGGCGAACCCGCTGGCGACGCCAGCGCATATCGTGCCCGAATGGTACTTCCTGACGTTCTACGCGATCCTGCGCGCCTTCACGTTCAACTTCTTTTTCGTCCCGGCCAAGCTGATGGGCGTGCTGGCGATGTTCAGCGCGATTCTGGTGTGGTTCTTCCTGCCATGGCTTGACCGTTCGCCGGTCCGCTCCAGCCGCTACCGTCCGCTTTACCGCAAGTTCTTTTATGCCCTGCTGCTTGCCATGGCGGTGCTGTTCTATTGCGGCGGCGCACCGGCCGAAGAGCCCTATGTGATGGCGAGCCAGATCGCGGCACTCTATTACTTCGCCCACTTCCTCATCATCCTGCCGATCGTCTCCTCGATCGAACGGCCCGATCCGCTGCCTTTCTCGATTACCGAAGCCGTGCTGGGCAAGGACGAGGCTGCCGCGCTGGACGCGGCCGAGTGAACTGCAGCTAGACGGAAAGAGACGAAAGCCATGATCCGCATCCTTTCTATCCTTGTCGGGCTGTTCTTCACCCTGGCCCTGCTCTGGTCCTTCGGGAACGGTGCGGTGAACTTTGCGAGCGAGGGCCTGCCCCATACCGCCGAGACCGAGTTCCACGAGCATCCCAAGCATCTGCATCTCGCCAGCGACGGGATGTTCGGAAAGTTCGACAAGCAGCAGCTGCAGCGCGGTTTCCAAGTCTACAAGGAAGTCTGCTCGGCCTGCCATTCGCTGAGCCATGTCGCCTTCCGCGACCTCAAGGCGCTTGGCTACAACGACGCTGAAGTGAAGGCGATCGCCGCCGGCTTCCAGGTGCCGGGCCTTGACCCCAATACCGGCGAGGCGACCACCCGCCCGGGTCTGCCGACCGATTATTTCCCCAAGCCCTTCGCCAACGACATCGCGGCGCGCGCGGCGAACAACAATGCCATTCCGCCCGATCTTTCGCTGATGGCCAAGGCGCGGCATGACGGCCCGGCATATGTCTATTCGCTGCTGACCGGCTTCCAGGAGCAGCCCGCCGCGCTGCTGAAGGAATTCCCCGACTCCAAGACCGGCCCGGGCCTGCACTACAACCCCTATTTCGCCAACCTCAACCTCGCCATGGCGCCGCCGCTTACCGGCGAAGGCCAGGTGAGCTATGCCGACGGCACCAAGGCGACGGTCGACCAGATGTCAAAGGACGTTTCTGCTTTCCTCGTGTGGACCGCCGAACCCACGCTCGACAAGCGCAAGCAGACGGGATGGCCGGTGCTCGGCTTCCTGCTTTTCGTCACCGTGCTCGGCTATATGGCCTACCGCAACGTCTGGGCCGACACGAAGCACTGAGGCCGGACAATTCTGATCTGGCTGCCATGCCGCCAATCGAGCGCCCCTCCATCCACAGGATCGGAGGGGCGTTTGCTTTCAGGGTGACGCAATGACGCGCGATGAACTCAAGGCACTGATCCGCGACGTACCGGATTTCCCGAAGCCCGGCATCATGTTCCGCGACGTGACAACGCTCATCGGCCATGGTCGGGGCTTTGCAGCGGCAGTGGGTCATCTTGCCGATCTTGCCGGAAGCACGGAGGCGACGTCGATTGCCGGGATCGAGGCACGGGGCTTCATATTCGGTGCCTCGGTGGCAGCGCGGCTCGGCCTGCCGTTCGTCCCGGTGCGCAAGCCGGGCAAGCTGCCGGTGCCGGTGCTCGCCATGGATTATGCGCTGGAATACGGCACCGATACGCTGGAAGTGGACCCCGGCGCCATTTCGAGTGGCGAACGGGTTGTCGTCATCGACGACCTTATCGCCACGGGCGGCACCGCCCATGCCGCGATCAAGCTCCTGCGAGAAGCGGGCGCCGAGGTCGGCCATGCCCTGTTCCTGGTCGATCTGCCGGATCTGGGAGGCGCGGACCGGCTGCGCGAGGCAGGGGTGACGGTAGAAGCGCTGGTGGATTTTCCCGGGCACTGAAACATCATGTTCAGTTGTGCCAGTCGCCCCTGCGAAGGCAGGGGCCCAGATGAGTTCACATTGCCCCGGTACTGCTGTGCCAAGCCACCGGCTTAGATAGGCCCCAGCCTTCGCAGGGGCGACGTGGATATGTGAGGCCGCTCATACAATATTGGTTCCAAGCCGATTCTCTGCCGGTCGCCAGAAATATAAAGGGGGCCTGCCCAAAGACAGGCCCCCGATGCGGCCTTACCCTCTAACGGGGCGATTCAGGCATCCTCAGGCCAACATCTTCACGTCTTCTCCGGCTTCCCACAGTGTCGGGCGGCCCGGCAGGGGCTGCTCGGAGACAATCCATTTCACGATCCGCCGCATCGGTTCGATGCCGTCCTGGGGGCCGACCAGGCCGGCTCCGTTGAAGGCATAGCCGAGTTCGACGAAACGCTGACCGCCATGCAGCGCGCCCTTGTGCCGGACGTCTTCCCAGAGATTCTCCGGCCAGACGCCCACCGTCTGGGTATAGGCATCGACCACGTCGAGCACTTCCTCGAGCGTATCCACCGGGATCATGTTGATCGTCCGGTCGGCCATATATTCCCAGAAATCGACGCGGTCCGATGTGTGCGAGACGAGGATGGCGCCTTCGCCCTCCTCGCCGCCGATCACGGTGTAGAAATCGTCGGACAGGCGCAGCGTATCGACCCACTGCTTAAGCTGCGGATCGTACTGCTTCGGCTTGGTGGTGACCACTTCGGGCAGGCGCAGCATCGCGTCGTAGGTCTTCTGGCCGAGCTGCTGCAGCTTCTCGATATCCTCGTCCTCGGTGCCGCACATCACATAGACGAGGCGGCTGGCCGAGCAGGCGGTCTGGTTGCCGGTGGCGAAGTCGCAGGCGATCCTGTTCGCCGCCTCTTCCATCAGCTCTTCGCTTTCGATCGCTTCCTTGCCGACAATCGAGGCCGAACGCTTGGGATCGAGGCTGATCAGCTCGATGCCGGGCTGGATGTATTTGGTGACATGCTTGACCGAGGCGAAACCGCCCCAGGCGCATATCTTCTCGATATTGTGCGGCTGGTAGATCTGCGATTCCAGCTCTTCGTCACCGCCGCGCCAATAGGCGACCGCGAGATGCTTGGTAACCGGGTGGTCCGGCGCCATGTCGACCATGGTCCTGGCGATCGCGCTGGTGGTGAAGGGATCGTTCGAAGGCACCTTGATGATCGTGTCGCCGCGCGTCACCGCGCCGCGGATGATCGTCAGCGCGCCCAGGACGGGGCCGTTGCCGGCCACGATATGCAGGCAGCGCGCGCCGTAGGCCCGTACCCCGACATGCGAGCCGTTGATGTCCTGATTGACCCAGCCTTCGAGGTGATCGATGCCGATCGTGTAATCGACCATGTCGCGAATGCGATCCTTGTCGAACATGTAGGGCAGGTCGTGGTAGAAACTGTCCATGATCGGCTTGGTGGTCGGCGCCGTATCGTAGGAATATTCGAGCGCTTCCTGCAGATAGGGATTTTCCTCCAGCCGGCACCGCTCGCCGAGTTCGGCCAGGTAATCGAGGATATCCTCGAACGAGATGTCGTAGAGGTCTTCCATGAGCCGTGGGCTGGCGATCGGGATCTGGTCGGCGATCTTGTGTGGATCGGGCGCGAGGAAAGTGATGTCTCCGCCGCGTCCGCCGAATTCGATGAGGTCGGTCTCGACTACCTTGCCGCGCAGCACGGCATAGGAAATGGGTCTCTTGGCCATCATTGTCTTACCCTCCAAAACCCGTCAGGAAGTCCATCGCGTCGGCCTGGGCCTGCGGCGTGGCGGCGCAGCTGATCTTGTCTTCGCCGCCCTGGATTTCGCTGACACGGTTGATCTGCTTCTCGATCGCCCAGGATGTCCGCCCGCATTCGCACTGATGGTCCCAGTCGATCGTGATCACGTCGCCGGTGACGAGCCCGCCCCAGCAGGATTCCGCGGTCATGTCGAAGAATGAGGCGCGGCCTGTCTGCTTGCCCTTGCGCGGAAGCGGCTGGCCGGTTTCCAGATCGAGCAGGAAAGGCGTTACGAACGGCAGCATGTGGTAGCGGTCGTGCTCGCACTGCACCGAGAAGCTGTTCATCTCGGTCATGCCGTATGACGAGATCATGCGGTCGGTATTGAAGAAGCCGCAGACCACTTCCTCAAGGTCGTCGGGAAGCGGCACGCCCTTGGCGCCGCCGCCGCCCATGAACACGGAGCCCGGTGCGAAATCGCATGTCAGGCCTTCCTCCAGGCCGCGCTTGGCAACCGAGTAGAGCAGGTTCGACGTGCACATCACGAAGACGCGTTCGCCCTTCAGCTCCCGGATCATGCGGTTGATGAAGGCGAGCTGCTGGGCCGGCATGTCCTTTTGCGACTGCTCCCACTCGGCACGGCGCGCGAGCAGCGAATCGGGGACATCGACCTTGCTGATATCGCCCTTCGCCTGCGCGGCGCGCAGCCGGGCGGCCAGCCACATCAGGTCCTGGCTAAGCTTGAAGTCGAAGCAGTAGTGCCAGTAGTCCGGGTCGCCCTTGCCGAAGACCTGGCACGAATACTTGCCGAAGCCGCCCATCGACGCGTGACCGTCCTTGTAGAGCGGGATGATCGCATGGATCTTGTCGTCGATGTCGCTCCGCTTCACCGGTTCGCCGAACTTCTGCACCAGCTGGACCCGCTGCCCCATCATCGAGAGGAAATAGTCGCGCTTGGATTTCGGATAGAAGGAGCAGGTTCCGCTCGATCCCGACGAGGCGCCGACGTCAAGCGGCGTTTCGTCGCGCAGCTTGGTGAGCCAGCTGTCGATCGAATCGCATTCCGATACGTCCACTTCCTCGGGATGGAAGCGCGTCAGCTTCGTCAGCCACTGGTTCAGCTTGTCGTACTTCTGCTTGGCGAGAAGCGAGGCCGGATAGGACTTGTAGATGTCGTGCGGGAACAGCAGCGGCGCCATGTCTTCCAGACTGCCGATCGCATCGATGTTCTGGCTGTCGGCCAGCTTCTTGAGCATTTGCACCTGGTCCCGGCGCTCGGCGAGACGCAGGTTCATCGCCGTCAGCTGGACCGCTTCGACTTCCTCGCGAGGCAGCGAATGGATCTTCGTGTTGTCGTATCCGAAATGCTCGTAGGGATCGTTCATCCACCTTTCGGCTTCGCGCTCGAGAGTCGTGTCCTTCGGGGGTGCAGCTGTGGCCATGCCTTCTCTCCGTAGCGTTACTCGGCGGATTCGCGCCGCCGGCTCGATTCGCACCATGAAGCGGTTGCATGCCAAAATCAACCAAATGGTTGGTTGTTTTTTGCGGCTGCCGTTGCTAGCTCTTCACCGCACCGGGCGAACAAGGGGAAGCATATCACCGTGGCGACCATTGCCAAAACGCGAAAGGGCAAGGCGGCAGCGGGAAAGCCGCGCCGCAGGACCTATCTTCCGGCGGCAGAGCGGCGCAAGCTGATCATAGAGGCTGCCCAGCAGGTTTTTGCCCGTTCCAACCTCCAGGGTGCACGCACGCGCGACATCGCGAAGGAAGCGCAAGTCAACCAGGCGACTATCTTCGAGCATTTCGAATCGAAGGAGCAGCTGTTCCAGGAGGCGGTGGTCAAGCCGCTGATCGACGCGATGCGCGGCATGCACGAACGCGTCGAGGTCTATGAGAAGGCGGCTTCGCCCGACGAGATAGCATCGCTGGCGCTTGAATCGGCGCGCCGGCATGTCTGCGACATCCTCACGATCTTCCCGCTGCTGACCGCGGCCCTTTTCAGCGATCCCGATCTTGGCCGAAAATTGTATCGCGAGCAGATCGCTCCGCTGATCCGCGAACGCGGCGAAGTGCTGGACGGCATCGCTCGAGAAGGGCTGGACCTCGATTTCATCGGCCTTGCCAATTTCGGCATGCTCTTCGCCATCGCGCTCGACAGATATTTTGGCGAGGCCGAAGGCGAAGTCGATATCGATCACTTCGCAAGACAATTCACCCGCATGTCGACCGGCGGCTTCGCCCGCGACAAGGCGGGGAAAGCCATAAGGGAGAGTATGGATGGCTCTGCAACTTGACGACTACCGCCTGCTGGGCCGTTCGGGCCTGCGGGTATCCCCCCTGGCCCTGGGCACGATGACTTTCCGCGTAGGCAATGGCGCCAGCTGGGGCAGCTCGGACGAGGAAGCCGGAAAGATGGTCGACATGTATATCGACCGGGGCGGCAATTTCATCGATACAGCCGATTTCTACGGCCAGATGGGCCAGTCTGAAGTGCTGCTGGGCGAACTGGTGAAGGGCCGGCGCGATCCGCTCGTCATCTCGACGAAATACACGCTGACCACTGAGCCCGGCAACGCCAATGCATCGGGCAATCACCGCAAGAACATGATCAAGTCGGTCGAGGACAGCCTCAGGCGGATGCAGACCGACTACATCGACCTGCTTTATCTGCACATGTGGGACTTTCGCACACCGGTGGACGAAATCCTTCGCGCATTTGACGATCTCGTCCGCATGGGCAAGGTGCTCTATATCGGCTTGTCGGACACGCCTGCCTGGCAGGCGAGCCGCATGCAGGCCATCGCCGAGCTTCGCGGCTGGACGCAATTCTGTGCCCTGCAGATCAGCTACAGCCTCATCGAGCGAACGGTCGAGCGTGAGATGATTCCCATGGCGAAGGAAATGGGCATGGGCGTTTCGCCATGGGCGCCGCTTGGCCAGGGCGTGCTCACCGGAAAATACACGCGCGACGATCTGGTCCCGCCGGACCCGAACGACATCAGTTCTCGCAAGGCTATCAACGCGCTTGGCGGCAAGCTGACCGAGCGGAATATCGATATTGCCGATGCGGTCATCGCGGTCGCCAAGGAAATCGGATGTACTCCGGCGCAGGTCGCCGTTGCCTGGACGCTGAAAAATCCGTCGGTCTGTTCGCCGGTGATCGGTGTACGCACGCCGGCGCAGCTCGAAGACAACCTCGGCGCGCTCGAAGTGGAGATATCCGACGAGCAGATGGCAAGGCTCGATGAAGTCAGCGCCGTCCCGCCGGTCTTCCCGATGGACGTTCTCAAGGGCCCATCGGAAGATTTCATGTTCGGCTTCGTGAAGGTCGAACAGCGGGGCTGACGCTAGAGCGAAGAGCCGGCGGTGAACATGGTGAAGGAGCGCGAGGCGAACAGCCAGCGCCCGTCCACTCGGCTGAAGCTGTCGCGATACTCGCCATAGACCTTGTGCTCGGTGCCGTAGATCGTCCCCTCCATGACGCAATTGCCGGTGGCGCTATCGCCCTCGACTTCGATCATGAGATTATGGATCAGCGGCACCGGATGCGGTCGGCCTTTCCCCTGTATCATGAAATCGTGGATCCGGTCGCGTCCTTCCATGCGCGAGCGGACCGATGATTCCTGCTTGTCCGGGTGGCCGTCGCGCGTTTCGAAGGAGGCGTCCTGCGTGAACAGTGCCGAGACCTCGTCGGACTGGTCGCGACGAATCAGTCGCGCATATTCATGTACCAGATCGGCAATCGCGGCTTGCGCTTCCATGCGGTCCAGCCGATCTTCCCGAGGCAATCCGTTCCCATTGGCCATGGCCCTGCTCTCCCAGCGTTTTCGCCAAGACAGCAAAGCCGGCCGTGCTTGGCAAGCCGGAGTTGCCGTCAGCTCGCCACGTCGGCGGGCGAGCGCGTGATGCGCATATATTCGCGCATCCGGGCATGGCGTTCCTCATCCGGGCCCTGGATTTCGACAGCCAGCGCCACATGAGCAAAGCTCAGGCACAGATCGAGCAGGCGCCGTTCGGACTCGTCGAGTGCATCGAGGGGCTTGTTGTCGAGCAGGTCGAGCGCGGGCGCGACGAGATCTTTGGCGGCATTGTAGAATGCAGTGCGTTCCTCGCTGCTCGAATCGGAGCGCAGCTGAGCGCGGTTGGCGGTGCCGGAGATGGCAAACCGTTCGACGAAGGGTTCAAGCGATTCAAAGCCAGCAGGAAGCAAAGAGGTCATGGCGTCCATCCTTGTCACTTTGTCCGATGCGGGTTAGCCGAATACCCCTTCTTTTTCAACATATGTGTCGAAAATACGAGGGCCGTTAAACCGGCTGTTTTCGTCTATTTCAGCAATCCGTCGCGTTTCAGCACACGCCGCTGCTCCGCAAGGAAACGTTCCACGATCGATGCCGTTTTCGCTCCCGGCTGCACGCTGTTGGCGAAAACGCGCGGGCCGATGATCGTGCCTGCCAGCATCGTAACGCAATAGACTTCGGCGTCGATATTGTCGTCCGGCATTTCCTTCGCAAAGACCTGGCGCAGGCCTGCCACCAGTTCGTCCCAGCGGGTATAGCTGTCGCGAATGTTCGACCCGGAAACGAAACCGTCGATCCACAGCTTGATCAGTTCCGGATTCTCCAGAACGAAGCGGGTGATATGGTCCATACGCTCGGGCGTGGGCACGCCCACATCCATGCCCTTGGCCAGTTCTGCCGACGCCCAATCGGTCACGGCGTCGAGAAGCGCTTCGCGGCTGTCGAAATGGTAGTATACTGTCGTGCGGTTGATTCCCATTTCGCGGGCAAGAGCCGCAATCGAAAGCGCATCGGCGCCCTTTTCGGAAATCATCCGCACAGCCGTTTCGATCATTTCACGATGGGTATCCTCGAAACCCCGATTGCGGCGGGGCTCACGGCGGCTGCGTACTGCGTCCATCCGGCCCCCTTAGACGTCAAGCCTCGTCAAAGCCAGCCATGATGCCAGCGAAGCGCTCTTCCACGGCTCAGGCGTTCTTCCGGTAGTCGCAGGCCGCCTTGATGGCATTCATGCGGTTTTCGATTCCCGGCCAGACATCCTTGTGAGTAAGGATGTAGGCTGCGTCCTGTTCGATTCCTTCGGCCACCATCTCCCCGACATCGGCCGGCGTGACGTCCGATTCAGGCATGGCCGGCATGTACTTGCGCACATCGCCGCCAATCCTGACCGTGTTCGCGGCCAGGTTGGTCTTCACAAGGCCGGGGCACAAGACGGAGACGCCCACGCCGTGCTCGGCCATTTCCATCCGCAGGTTTTCGCTGAGCGCCGTGACGCCGAACTTGGCCACCGCATAAGCGCCCACGCCGGGAATGGCCGCCGTCAACCCCGCCTGGGACGAGGTGTTGACGATGTGCCCCTTGCCGCGCTCGCACATTTCCCCGGCAAAGGCGAAGACGCCGTTCGCGACACCTGTGAGATTGATCGCGACGATTCGGTCGAAGGATTCAGGGTCCATGGATGCGAACGGTTGCCCGTTCGGGGCAATCCCGGCGTTGTTCACGAGGATGTCGACCGGCCCGAAGGCGCCTTCCGCCTCGTCCTTGGCCTTCTGCCAGGCGTCGCGATCGCGCGTGTCGAGATGGATGCCGCGAAACTGGTTGCCGCGTGTTGCAAGCACTTCCTTGAGCGCTTCCTCGTTGATGTCGGCAATCGTCACGGCAATGCCGCGCTTCGCCAGCGCATCGGCGATGCCGAGGCCGATTCCGCTCGCGCCGCCGGTAATGAAAGCATGCTTTGCTTGAGACAGGTCCATTCCTCGCACCCTCTTGCTATGTTTCGCGCATGCCTGCCAGAAGCCGCCTACGCCTTGCAAATGAATCCCGAGCTTTTCAGGGCAATCCGTAATTACGCAGCCACGAATATGTTCTTGAGGAATGCGGCCTCACGAGTGCAGGGGTGCACAAACGCTTCTCGGATCATATCGAGAGGTTCGAAATTCCGGTAAGGGCCTGAGCCTGACCGGCGATTGGGAGAGAATCATGAAACTTGGCGACCGCTACGGCGACCTGTTCCAGATGAGCTACATCACGCGCGATCTCGAAGCGGCGATGGAGCACGCGAAGGCGACTCTTGGCATCAAGGAATTCCACACCACCGATGCGGAAGTGGACCTCATGTCGTTCGGCACGATGCAGACGCTGACGATCCGCGCGGCCATGGCGAACATCGGGCGCCATCAGTTCGAGATCATCCAGCCGGTTTCGGGTCCGATCCATGTCTATACCGACGAGGTGGACCTTTCGGGCCATATCCTCAATTTCCACCACATCGCCATCGCCGTGCGCGGCGGTCAGGACAAATGGCTGGAGCTGCTGGCCGAAGTGCGAGCCAGCGGTGACGATTTCGCTTTCCTTTCGCCGCCCGAGCCGACGCCGGAGGACAAGGTCTGCTTCTGCTATGTCGATACGCGCGAGCGGCTTGGCCATTACACCGAGTATCTCTGGATCGACGAATCGCTGAAAGGCATGCCGGCGATGCCAGATCTCGATGCCTGAGCCATGGCGCGGCTGGTTCTGAACGATGCGAACCTGCTGGACGGCGACCGGCCGGCCCGGCGCGCCAATATCGTTGTCTCCGGAGAACGGATCGAGGCGGTAAGCGAAGGTCCGGTCGAAGCCGCTCCGGACGACCGCGTGATCGAGCTGGGTGGACGAACGGTCATGCCGGGCATGATCCAGGGCCATTTCCATGCCGGCTACTTGGGCACCGGCGCGAGTGGCCGGCCGGTGGGGCTCGAAGTGCATCCATCGCTGCAGGCCGTTCGCGCCACCGCCAATGTGAAGACCGCGATCGAGTGCGGCTACACCGGTGCGATCAGCGCAGGCTCTCCGCATGCGATCGATGCGGCGCTGAAAGCGGCGATCGAGGAAGGCACGATCATCGGCCCGCGCCTGATCGCCGGCAGCCGCGATGTCGGCTCGACCGGGTTCTCAGCGGACTATTCCTACCCGTCCTACATGCAGCTCGGCGCGAAGGCCGGGGTCAACACCGGCGACGGACCCGACGGCATCCGCCGTGCCGTGCGCGAGGAGATCAAGGACGGCGCCGAGATCGTGAAGCTGTTCGTCACCGGCGGACATGCGACCATCGGAACCGGCGAGCGCTGGGAGATGTCTCGCGAGGAATTCGCCGCCGCCGTCGAGGCCGCGCGTGAACGGGGCGCGTGGACCCGTGGCCATATTGCCAGTGCCGAGGCCACGCTGCTGGCGATCGACCTCGGCGTGCGCATCGTCGACCATGGCGACGGGCTGAACGAGGAATGCATCGACCGGCTGGTGGAGACCGGCACTTTCCTTGCGCCGAGCATGCTCTTTCCCAAATTCGTGATGCAGGCGATGGCGGGCAATCCCTGGGCCGACGCGATGAAGCCCGACTGGGATGCGATGGCCGCGATTTTGCCCACGGCCAATGCGGCGGGCGTCAAGCTGCTGGTCGGTGACGATTTCGGCGCGTTCGGCCTCACTCACGGCGATTACTGGCAGGAATTCGCGCTCTATGTGAACGAGGTCGGCATTCCCGCGCTCGACGTCATCCGCTGGGCCACGAAGCATGGTGCGGAAGCCATGGGTATGGGCGATGAGATCGGTACGATCGAGCCCGGCAAGCTTGCCGACCTGATTGTGCTGGACGGCGACCCGCTTGCCGATGTCGCAATCTTCCAGGACCGCGCGAAGCTGCTGGCGGTCGTGAAGGGAGGAAAGCTGGTGAAAGACATGCTGCCCAAAGGAGATGCCAGATGAGTGAATCGCCGACCGCCGAGCCCGCAATGGTTCTGGATTATCGTGATTTCCCGGCCTTCGATGACACCGCACAGGCCAACCGCAAGATCCTGACCGATGCGCTCGATCTGCTTGAGCAGGGCGACCACGATGCCTTCTGGGCCATTTTCGATCCCGAAGTGACGTTCTACGAAGCCTCCTGCCTGCCCTATGGTGGTGCGCACGAGGGGTTGGAGGCGACTAAGCGGGGTTATGCTTTCCTGTGCGAGCATTTTTCCGGGATGCATGCCGAGTTCGAGGCCGTCCTAGCTTCGCGGGACATCGTAATCCTCTACCAGACCATCACTTTCGAAGTCGCGGCGAACGGCAACACCGGCACGCTTCCGGTGGCCGAGCTGTTCCGCTTCCGCGACGGCAAGGTGATCGAATGGCGAGCGCATTATTTCGATGCCTGCATGGTGGCCAATGCGCTGAAGGGCTGAGGCATGGACCGCCTTGGGATCGAGAATCTCAGTACCTTCGGTCTGCACCCTGTCGAATTCATCCGGCTCGCGGGCGAGCTTGGCTGCGGCCACGTCTCGCTCAATCTGAGCGGATCGGCGAACCGGCTGGATATCTATCCCGAAGTGTCCTGGCGCGGTGACGTTGCCCTGCAACGCGACATGGCGCGGGCCGCAGACGATGCCGGGGTCGCGATTTCGCTTGTCGAAGGCTTCGCGATTCTGCCCGGAGCCGCTGCCGATTTTTTCGCAGATCTCGACCACGCCGCCGCAATGGGTGCGAAGGCGATCTGCGCGGTCAGTTTGGAACGGGATATCACCCGCACTCATGATGAGTTCGCCCGGCTGACGGATCTGGCGGCGCAGCGCGGCATCGTCACCACCACCGAAGTCGGCGCGGGAGTGCTGCGCAATCTGGAAAAGTCGTTGGCTGCGGTTGCGGCGGTGGCCCATTCCGGCTTCCGGCTGCTGGTCGACACGATGCACTTCTTCCGGTCCGGCTCGACCCTTGCCGATTTCGCCGCGCTCGATCCTGCCGCGATCGGCCATATCCAGCTTTGCGACGTACCGATGCCGGCGCAGATCGAAAGCTACATGGAAGAGGCATTGTACGAACGCCGCGCCCCGGGCGACGGCGACCTGCCGCTGGCCGAATTGGTGAAGCTGGTGCCCGAGGAGGTGGCGATCGGTCTGGAAATTCCGATCCGCTCCGAGGCGGAGGCGGGCGTCGGCCCGATGGAACGGCTGGGCCGGTGCGTGTCGGCAGCGAGGCGCTTGATGGAGGCGCGCTAAGCTGGTCTACCTTGCGCAATGACAAGCGAGGCGCTGGCCGCGAGGATGCTGAGATGAACGAGATCGCCGGAAAGCCGGAAACGGAAGAACGGGACCTGCTGGTCTTCGGCGCGGAGGCTTTCACTTCCGAGGAATATGCGCGGGCCGAGCCCGACAGGCTGTGGCGCAAGGTCTGGCAGCATGCCTGCCGCGAGGAGGATATTCCGGAAGTCGGCGATTACGTTGCCTACGACATTTGTGACGACACCATCCTTGTCGTGCGAAGCGCGTCGGACGAGATCAGCGCCTTCTACAACGTTTGCGCCCATCGCGGCCGCCGCCTCGCGGACGGTTGTGGACATGTGCAGGAGTTCCGCTGCAGCTACCACGCCTGGAAATACAATCTGAAAGGCGAATGCACTCGCGTGCTGGATCGTGAGGATTGGGGCGATCGTCTCGAGCAGGATCGGCTCGATCTGCCGCATGTCCGGGTCGACACATGGGGCGGTTGGGTATGGATCAACATGGATCCCGATGCGGCGCCCCTGCGTGAATATCTCGAACCGGCCTCATCGATGCTCGAGCCCTACGAGCTGGACAGGATGCGCTACCGCTGGCGGCAATGGTGCCATTTCGATTGCAACTGGAAAGTCGCGATGGAGGCTTTCATCGAAAGCTACCATGTCGAAGGCACGCATCCGCAGCTCCTGAAATTCGCCGACTATTACACCTGGAGCCAGGCGGAGAGCCTGCATTCCTTCCACGGCTTCGACGAGCGCGAGGCAGCCCACGAAATCACCGGGAACAACACGATCACCCGGACCGGCCGGGGGGACGATGCCCGCCAGTCGATCGCCGCGCTGCAGGTGGAGCTGATCGAGACGGTGAATGCCAGCACCACGCAGACCTTCGTCGATGCCTCTACCCGGCTAGTGGACGAGCTGCCGGAAGGCACGCCGGTCGACGAGGTGATGGCCCATTTCATGGCTTCGGCGAAGGCCGACGACGCGGTGCGGGGCGTGATCTGGCCCGAAATCGATCCGGACCATCAGGCGAAATGCGGCATCGCCTGGCACCTGTTTCCCAACATGACCATCGGCATCGGCATCACGTTTGCGCTGATCTACCGCGTCCGGCCTTTCCGCACCGATCCCGACAAATGCATCTTCGAGGCCTATACGCTCGAACGCTTTCCGGAAGGACAGGAGCCGGAGACCGAATGGATCCAGGCCGATCCCTATGAGCCGGGTGCGTGGCCGCCGGTCCTGCTACAGGACTTCGACAACATGCGCGAAGTCCATCGCGGAATGCGCTCGAAGGGCTTTCGCGGCTGCCTGCCCAATCCGGTTCAGGAGAAGCCGGTGAGCAATTTCCACCGCTCCCTGGCGGACTACATGGGAACGGGCGCGCCGCGCCCCCTGTAGCTCAGGTTTCGCCCTTGTTGACGCTGGCGATGCC
>JAGREL010000431.1 GCA_020446575.1 Novosphingobium sp.
GGCTGTTCCTGTTCGTGTGCATCTATGTCTGGGGCGGCTGGGGTTATCCCGTCCACTGATGTCCGATCAGAGTCCTGAAACGAAAGGGCAGCCGGGGATCGCTTCGGCTGCCCTTTTCGGTCTTTGCCCCGAATGCGGTTCGCGCACATTGTTCACCGGGCTCGCCCAGTTCGCTCCGCGTTGCCGGGTCTGCGGCCTCGATTTCTCCTCCTTCAACGTCGGCGACGGCCCTGCGGCCTTCCTGACTCTGATCATTGGCGCGCTGATCGTCGGGTTGGCGCTGTGGCTCGAAGTCGCGGTGCATCCGCCTTTCTGGGTCCATGTGATCCTCTGGGTGCCGATAACCACCCTGGCCGTGATCTGGGGACTGCGCGCCGGAAAGGGCGCGCTGCTCGCTGCCGAATACCAGCGCCGGGCGGGAGAAGCGGGAGGCAGGGACATCAGCGACAAATGATCGGCCGCCTGCCTCTGGTCCCGACATTGCTGGTGCTGGCAGCTGTCGGTGTAATGATCGCGCTCGGCTTCTGGCAGATCGAGCGGCTTCATGAAAAGGAGGCGCTGCTCGCGCGCTACCAGGCAGCGGCTTCCTCCGGCGCCGACGCCGCTTGGCCGCATGATCTGACGAAAGCCGATGGCATCCTCTATCGACGCACGCGTGTGCTCTGCGTCGAGGTCACGAGCCTGTCGTCCATCGCGGGTCGCAATGCCGGGGGCGAGGCCGGCCTGTCGCAGTCCGCGAACTGCCGGCTGGCCAACGGCGGAGAGGCGCTCGTCATCCTTGGCTGGTCGCGCGAACCGTCAACGCCTGACTGGCGGGGCGGAAAGGTGACCGGCATCGTCGCTCCCGGACCGCGCATCGTTGCCGATCCGCCGCTGGCCGGGCTCGAAGCCAATGCCCGACCCGACCCATCGGAGATTCCCAACAACCACCTGTCATACGCCGTGCAGTGGTTCCTGTTCGCCGCCACCGCGCTGGTGATCTATGTGCTGGCGCTGCGCAAGCGGCTTGCCGACAAGCCCGGTCAAGGCTAACCGCGCGGCCCATGGACTATATCAGCACTCGCGGCAGCGCACCGGCGCTTGATTTCGAGGCGGCGACGCTGGCGGGGCTCGCTTCGGACGGCGGACTCTACGTACCCAGCGAATGGCCGCGCTTCTCGGCCGAGGAGATCGCGGGGCTGGCCGGACTGCCCTATGCCGCGCTTGCCCAGCGGGTGATGCAGCCTTTCATCGGGGAAAGCCTGACGCCGGAGCGGCTGCTGGAACTCACCACCGAGGCCTATGGTCGTTTCGCTCACAAGGCCGTCACCCCGCTCAAGCAGTTCGACGAGCAGCAGTGGCTGCTCGAACTGTTTCACGGGCCGACTCTTGCATTCAAGGATGTTGCGCTGCAGTTGCTCGGCTTGCTTTTCGAGGAATTCCTCGGGCGCGGCGGCGACCCGCTCACGATCGTCGGCGCTACTTCGGGCGACACCGGATCGGCTGCGATCGATGCGGTTGCCGGGCGCGCCAAGGTCGACATCTTCATGCTGCATCCCAATGGGCGTGTCAGCGATGTGCAGCGCCGGCAGATGACC
>JAGREL010000432.1 GCA_020446575.1 Novosphingobium sp.
GGCGCGAGAACGCCAAGCAGTACCTCAAGGAAAATCCCGAAGTCTGCACACGTCTCGAAGCGGCGATCCGCGGCCAGACCGACGGTCTCGCCGAAGAGATGATGACCGGGCCGACCGAGGATAGCGAAGAAGACATCGACGCCTGATCGCCGGCAAGGGCGCAAATCCCCCGGCGCCCGTCGGCACAAGTGGACCGGTGCGGGAAGCGATTGGCCCGCGCCGGTCTTTGTTTGCGGGTGGGCGAGGCGTGACCTGCATGGGATAGTCGTCGTGTCCGTTCGTCCCGGACTTGCCCAAATGTCGATAGCGCGACAGACATCGCGACTCACCCACTCGCAACAAGGGTGCAATCCGAGAGGAGATGTCGATGGGCAACGCCAGTCACCAGATCGTGCGCCGATTCATTCAGGCCATGAGCGACGGCAACATAACCGACGAGCTGGTCACCGCGGATTTCAAGGTCTGGATTCTCGGAACCCCGGAGCTGGTCGACAGGGACGCCTATGCGGACGGGATCGCGCTGCTGCCGCGAGTCTTTCCGGACAGGCTGGCATTCACGATCCATTCGCTGACCGCCGAAGACGACCGGGTGATTGCCGAATTCAGCGGGCACGGCGTCACCAGGGACGGCAAGACGTACGACAACGATTATCTCTATCTGTTCAAGATCCGCGACGGAAAGGTCTATTTTCTCGCGGAATATCTCAACCTGGATGAAATGCGCGGCACGCTGATTCCGGCGATGATGTCCCTGCCGGCCGAATAGCGCGGCGCGGGCGGCGGATACCGGAACAATGCCAGCATCCGCCGCTTTCGTGGGGCCGGCTGGTCAGGCGGCCGCCAGTTCCGCCTGCGCCTTGACCACATCGTCCGCCAGCCTGCCGCTCAGTTCGGCAAGATGGTCGAATTCGGCAGCGAAGCTTGCCAGCCCCTGGCTCATCGAGCGCAGTTCCGCGTCCAGCCCCTGCAGTCCGGCTTCGGGCAGCAGCGCTTCGACTCGTTCCCAGCGGCCCCAGGTCGGATGGGGGGCCAGGCTGAGGATCTGGCCACGCCGGCTCGAAAGTACCGAGCCGGCTTTCGATCCGGTTCCGGCAGGCGTGTCGACCACCACCTTGCACACCGGTTCCAGCAGGTAGGGCGCGGCCTCGGCCAGCGCTTCGCTCATCGCCAACCGGCCGGCAAGGCGGAAAGCGAGTTCCGAACTGTCGACCGAGTGGTAGGAGCCGTCGGTCAGAGTCACCGCGACATCGACCACGGGAAAGCCCAGCGGGCCTTTCTCCATCGCGTCGCGCACGCCCATCTCCACTGCGGGGAACCATTGCTTCGGCACCACGCCGCCACTGATCTTTTCGTCGAAAACGAAGCCTGCTCCGCGTTCGAGCGGCCTTACGTCGATGATGACGTCGCCATACTGGCCGTGACCGCCCGACTGTTTCTTGTGCCGGCCCCGCTGGGTGACTTCCTTGCGGATCGATTCGCGGTAGGCGATGCGTGGCGGTTGCGTGTCGACCGATACGCCGTAGCGCCGCTCCAGCCGTCCGAGCACCACCTGCAAATGGTCGTCGTTTACGCCTTTCAGCAGGGTCTCGTGCGTTGCATTGTCCTGCGTCCATTCCAGCGCCGGGTCTTCCTCGCATAAACGATGCAGCGCTGTCGAAAGCTTGACGTCGTCCTTGCGGTCCCTGGTGGTGATGGCGACCGCTGCATTGCGCGCCGGATATTCGACCAGCAGTTCGCTGCTGTCCGAAGAATCCTTGCGGCCGAGCAGCGCGCCGCATCTGGCGGCTTCGACCTTGGCGACGGCGATGATGTCGCCCGGAGCTGCCGACGATTGCTTGGCCGTCTTGTCGCCCTGCATGAAGAAGATCGATCCGGTGCGCGCGGGTTCGCCGCCGACCACCAGTTCGTCGCCCTCGTTGAGCCCGTCGCCCAGCACCCGTCCCAGTGCCAGCCGGCCCATCGCCCCGCCATTGGCGATCTTGAAGACATGGAGCGCGCCGTTGTCGGCGCCGATCCGCATGGCCGCGAGATCGGGCGCCGGTGCCTCGTGGCGCAGCAGCTTGAGCAGGCGATGCACGCCGCCGCCGGTCAGTGCCGAGCCGAGCAGCACCGGCACGACCTTGGTATCCGCCGTGTCCGCGGCAAGGTCGGCCATCACCGTCGCCGTTTCCGGCGATTCGTCCATCAGTAGCGCTTCGAGCAGGTCGTCGTCGAAGTCGGCCAGCGTTTCGAGAAGATGCGTGCGGTCTTCACGTTCGCGCACGGCGAGGTCGTCGGGAATGTCGACGCGCTCGGATTCCTTGCCGGGGCGGTAGCGATAGGCCCGCTCGAGCGCGAGGTCGACATATCCCGTCACGTCCTCGCCATCGCGGATCGGGATCTGGCGCAGCGCCAGCGGCTCCCCGCTTATCGGCTGCAGTTCGGCGATCAGTTCGCGCACCGCGCCGGCCCGGGCCGTCTCGATCTTGTTGACGAAGACCACGTGCGGCAGGCCCAGTTCGTCGAGCTGGCGCAGCATCG
>JAGREL010000081.1 GCA_020446575.1 Novosphingobium sp.
AATTCTGGGAAGTCTTCGTCGTCGACCCCGCCCATCGCCCGATCGGCGCATGCGCCCTTTCGTGGATACTGCGAACACCGCGCCACATCCCGCTCGCGGACGTGATGAAGCGCGACCAGACGCTGATCCCGGTCGAGATGGACCAGGAGGAAGTTGCGCTGCGCTTCCAGAAATACGCGCTGATTTCTGCCGCCGTGGTCGACGATGCGGGCCGGCTGGTCGGCCAGATCACTGCCGACGATGTCGTCCACATCATCCAGGAGGAAGCCGGCGAGGACGTGCTGCTGCTGTCCGGCGCGGGCGAAGGCGACATCAACGAACCGATCCGCGATTCCTATGTCAGCCGCGTGCGCTGGCTCGTCGCCAATCTCGGCACCGCGCTGATCGCCAGCGTCATCATCGCCATGTTCGGCGCAGCGATCGAGAAGCTGGTGGCGCTGGCGATCCTGATGCCGATCGTCGCCTCGATGGGCGGCAATGCCGGCACCCAGACGATGGCGGTCTCGGTCCGCGCGATCGCGATGAACCAGCTCACCCGGTCGAACACCCAGCGGATCCTCTGGCGCGAGTTGCGCGTTGCGCTGCTGAACGGCGGAACGGTCGCGGCGCTGATCGGCCTCGCCACCGCGGCGATCTTCACGCCCCTGCTCGGCGTGGTGATCGCGCTGGCGGTGGTCATCAACATCATCACCGCCGGACTTGCCGGTGTGGTGGTGCCGGTGCTGTTCGACCGGCTGAACCAGGACCCGGCAGTGGCGAGCTCGGTCTTCGTGACGATGATCACCGATTCGATGGGCTTCTTCGCCTTTCTCGGCCTCGCCGTCGCCAGCGGACTGGTGGGCTGAACCTTTTCCCCTCCCGCAAACGCGAGGAGAGGACTACCGACTTGAGCAATGGTGCCGAATGCTTATCTCTGGCCTATGCCGCTCAGCATCACCAAGATCGCCTTTCGCGCGCAGAGCGTCGCCAGCCTGAAGGAGTGGCTGGAAAGCCATGACGGCGAAGCGCTGATGACGACGCGCTACCTGCCCAAGCGGCATGAGGAAATGGCGGGCGGATCGCTTTACTGGATCCACGAGCACGCGATTGTCGGCCGCTCGCCGATCCTCGGCTTCGCCCAGCGCGACGACGGGCGCTGGTGGATCAGGCTGGAGCCGAAGCTGATCCCCGTCCAGACCATACCCCGGCGCGCGCATCAGGGCTGGCGCTACCTTGAGGAAAAGGACGCACCGCCCGATCTGGGCGGCGATATCGCGGAAGGCGACGTGCTGCCGCCCCGCCTGATCGGAGAGCTGGCGAAGCTGGGTCTGGTTTAGGATCGTTTCAGCGACCCACGCAGGATATTCCTCCCTGTTCCCGCGACGGCGGGAATGGGGAGGGGGACCGTCCCCGCAAAGGCGGGGATGGTGGAGGGGCCATTGCGGCGCCCCTCCGTCATTCGCTTCGCGAATGCCACCTCCCCATCCCCGCTTGCACGGGGACAGGGAGGATTTTTGTCTCGATCAAAATCGCCATTCCCGATCGCAATGACTTCAGGCCGGCACTTTCGCGTCTTGCAGGATCATGTCGGCGCCCTTCTCGCCGATCATGATCGACGGCGCGTTGGTGTTGGCCGCCGGCATGACCGGCATGATCGAGGCATCGATGACGCGCAGCCCCTCGATGCCGCGCAGCTTCAGCCGGGGATCGACGACCGAAGCCTCGTCCCCGCCCATCCGGCAGGTCGCGACCGGGTGATAGCCGATCCCGGCCGAATTGCGGATCGCCTGCTCCCACTGCTCGTCGGTCTCGGGGACCGGAGATGGCGCCAGCGGCCCTTTCACATGGGCAGCGAGCGCCGGCATGGTGAACAGCTGCTGGATCTTCTTCGCGCCCGAAATCAGCGCGGCGATGTCGTCGCGATGGCCGATCAGGCGATGGTCGATCACCGATTTGTCAGTAGGATCGGCGCTGCGCAGCCGCACCTCGCCCCGGCTCTTCGGCTTGGCGACATTGGCGAAAACCACGACGGCGGGGAGCTTCTGGGGCTTCCGGGTGGTGTGATCGTGGGCCATCAGGCCGAACGAAAGCTTGATGTCCGGCCGTTCAAGCTCCGGGCTTGAGCGCAGATAGGCCATAGCCTCGACCGGGATCATCGTCATCAGCCCGCGGTTGAGAAGCAGGTATTTCATGAATTCACGCGCCATCACGGCAGGCTTCATCATCGTGTTGTGAGTCGGGATATCGACTTCGAAAATCGAATGGAAACTGGCGTGTTCCTGCAGGTTCTGGCCGATCTCGGGAATATCGCGGACCACTTCGATACCGTGTTCGCGCAGGTGCTCCGCCGGGCCAAGGCCAGAACGCATCAGCACTGTCGGCGAATTGAGCGTGCCCGAACTGACGATCACCTCGCCCCGGCAGCGCACGGTCTGCGTTTCGCCGTCCTTGAGAAATTGCACGCCGGCCGCGCGGCCGTTCTCGATCAGCACCTTGTCGACGATGGCGCCGGTCAGCACCGTCAGGTTCGGGCGCTTCATCGCCTCGTCGAGGAAAGCGCGGGCCGCGCTTGAGCGCTGGCCGTTCGCCTGAGTGGTCAGCATCAGGAAGGCACCGTCGACGTCTCCGGCGCAGTAATCCTCGACCCGGCGCAGTCCGAACTGCTCGCAGGCATCGACGAAGGTCCTGGCCAGCGGATGCTTGAGGCGCGGTTCGCTCACGCCCAGCGTCCCGGTCGTGCCGTGCGTCTGGTTCGGCTTCCCGCTCCATGCTTCCGACTTGACGAAATAGGGAAAGACCTCGTTCCAGCTCCAGCCGGCGCAGCCCAGTTCACCCGCCCACTGATCGTAATCCGTGCGGTCGCCGCGAATGTAGATCATGCCGTTGACCG
>JAGREL010000433.1 GCA_020446575.1 Novosphingobium sp.
AGGCCCCGATTGTCGCGCTCGCTTTCGTTTTTGCGTTCTCCACCTTCCGCCGGCAGGGTACCACGGGTTGGGAGGTCACCCCATCTAGAACTGGATACCGAACTGCCCAAAGGCAGCCTTTCCTATATCAAGGCTCTCTGGCGATGGCATAAAATGTCCGCTGTGGGGGCTGATGTTCAATCCGAATCCCGACGCAACCTCCGCCTGCCCCGCGGCTTGTACTGGTCGCCCCCCTGACAGCACTGCGTGCGAGATCTCCTGCCCTCCCACGGTGTGGGGACTGATGAGTAGCTCACCCTCCTGGGTCACGACCCACTTGATCGTCCCGGAGTTCATCGCCTCTTCCGCAAGCGGCGTGCCCATTCTGGCTCTTATGCCGAATCCGGGCAGACTCATCGAGTTTCCGCGCGGCGCCTGACACGGTCCTCGCAGCTTGAGATCGCGTGACCGTCTCAAGAGCCGAGGATCATGCCAGGCGCCGGTTGGTTCATGCCGCAGCGCTGGTTGGTGCCGCCAGCCCCAAAGCGAGGAAGCGATCCGCTCCTTGAGCGGTGCGGACAGGGTTTGCGGTGATGAACTGCAGCTTGCGGAATAGGTATTGGTGGTCGCGGTAGCCTCGGCCGCGGCGGACGAGCGTCTCCCAATTGTTGTTGAGCGCCTCGAGGCGACCGGTGGGCGGCCGATGCTCTGCCAGCGCGACGATGCCATCGTAGTGGCCGCGTAAGGAGTCGTGGAGCTTTCGCATCGGAACGTTCGATTTCTTTTCTGTGCGGTAAAGTATGTGCTGAAGCGCTTTCCGCATGGTTGCGCCATCCGGGGCTTTGAGTGCCTCACGCAGTTCCTCGAGCACCTGGTAGGCGCGCATCAGTTTGTTGTTCAGGGCGAACAGCTTGTTGAGCTTGATTTGGTCTTCCTCGCCAAGTCGCTCCCACGGTCTCAGTACCAGCCAGCGTGTGCCCCGACCGATGGCGCGCAGCTCCGGTCCCGCACGGAAGAAAATCTGCCGCCTCAGCTCGGTAACAGCTTCGCCGGCGCGCTTCATGATGTGGAAAGGGTCGTGAACGATCGCCGCGTGAGCCAGTTGCTCGTCGCTGCGAATCGCCGCATGAAACGGCTTGTGCATGTCGCAGGCGAACAGCTTGATCTTGGACTTCTTTTCCGCCGTCAGTGTGTCGAGGAAACGTTTGACGTCCGCCTCGCTGCGACCGTAACCAATCCAGACAGGCTCCCCGGAGCGGAGGTTGCTCGCGATGGTGACGAACTTGTGCCCGCTCTTGTGGCGTCGTCCCAGCCACTTCTCATCGAGCCCCACCTCCTCGAGCGGGCTTTCGGGTCTGGTGGAGTGCCACCGCTCGAAGGCAGCGACCTCGGACCGGCGCACGGTCCGCCATGAGAGTCTGTACTTGACCGCGACATGCGTCAGCGGCATCGACAGCGCATCCAACGCCAGGTGGTGCTGTAAGCGCCGAGTTTGCCGTTGCTTCGGGTCGGCCCAGGCAAGTAGTTCCGTGGGGCAGCTGCCACATGCCTTGCACTTGACTCGCTCCGGCGCATACTCCAGAACCACGCGGTGCCCGATGGCCGGCAGCTCCTCCCAGCGGCGCACCT
The DNA here is from genome assembly GCA_020446575.1 of Novosphingobium sp. GTDB lineage: Bacteria > Pseudomonadota > Alphaproteobacteria > Sphingomonadales > Sphingomonadaceae > Novosphingobium. The sequence goes on from JAGREL010000433.1 coordinate 1,609, forward strand.
TCCCACGCTCGTGGAGCTTCGAACAGATCGCCAGGCAGTGGCTGCACCGAGCGGCCCAGCGGCGCTCAAGCTCGATCACAAGCACCGCGTCGGCCGGGACGTGGTTTCGAAGCGGGACGATGGCCCTCCCGTCCGCGCTTTCCCAGCGCCAGCTCCTCACCTTCCATCCTCGGTACCCAAGAATCTGCGTGATAAGATCTCGCTGCCGACCCATCGCTGGTCACCTCCCATTCCGTTGCAAGAACGAGAGATAGCCACCGCAATTCGGCGGCGTCGATGGGTCGGCGCTACCCCCTGAGAACCTGCGGGCCGGCGGCTAGCCCACGCTGATCAGGCTGCCCGGGTTTCGACGAAGAGCGCTATTTCTTCGAAGCCGCGATCT
>JAGREL010000082.1 GCA_020446575.1 Novosphingobium sp.
CCCTGGTGCTCGGTGCGCTCGGCGGTTTCTGCGCCAATGGCGCCAACTATCTGCTCGAAAGGCATCTGCGGATCGACGATGCAGTCGGGGCGATCGGCGCGCACGGCGTCGCTGGCGTGATCGGCACGCTGGGACTTGCGCTGCTTGCCCCTGTCGAGCTGCTTCCGGCCGGTTCCAGGCTCGATCAGCTGACCGTGCAAGCGCTCGGCAGCGGCCTGAATTTCATCTGGGCCTTCGGCGTCGGACTGGTCCTGATCCTGGCGATCCGTCCGATCGTGGTCCTGCGCGTCACGGCCGAACAGGAGGCTGTCGGCCTCAATGCGGCCGAGCATGGAGCCCGCCTGGGCACCGATCGTCTGCAGGCGGCGGTCGAGATGCTCATCCAGACCGAACCCGACGGCCACGACCGGCTTGAGGTGGAGGCCGGCGACGACAACGAGAACCTGACAGCAACGCTCAACAATCTGATGGACAGGCTTCAGGACGCGGAAACCGAGCGTTTCCAGAAAGCCGAAGCCGACCGGAATCACGAGGAGGAGCAGCGCCTCGCCGCATTCGGCGAAGTCGCCTCGGAAAGCATATTCCTCATCCATCAGGGACGCATTCGCAGTGCGAACGCCGCCGCCGCCGCGCTTTTCGTTACGGACGTCGAGTCCCTGATCGGCAAAACTCCCGAAGACCTCGTGCGTCCGGACCTGCGTTCGCAGATGGCCAGCTGGCTCAAGGCCGGCAACGACGCAGTCGAAAACGTGACCGTGCAGAGCTGCGACGGCCGTGAAGTTCCCGTCGAACTGCGTTTTCGCCAGATGGAACTCAAGGGCCACCAGGTGGTCGTGCTCAGGATGACCGATCTCAGCGAACGGGAAGAGGCGCGAAGGAGAATCTATCACCTTGCCATGCACGACACTCTTACGGATCTGCCCAACCGCGAGCTTTTCAATCGCAGGCTGGAGGATGCCTTTGCCAGACGGCGCGAGGGATCGCTGACGGCACTCCTGCTGATCGATATCGATCGCTTCAAGGACATCAACGACCTGCACGGGCACCCGTCCGGCGACACGGTGCTTGTCGCCATCGCCGAACGGCTGCTTGGCAGCGTTCGGGGATGCGATACCGTTGCCCGGCTGGGCGGCGACGAGTTCGCCGTGGTCCACATCAATATCGCATTCCCGAACCAGGCGCTGGATCTCGCCTATCGCATCCTCCAGAAGATTTCGGAGCCGCTGACGCTCCCGACGGGGACCATCATCCATCCCAGGGCAAGCGTCGGGCTTGCGGTCTGTCCCGTCGATGCCGACACCCCGGCAGCCCTGATCCAGAACGCCGACATGGCGCTCTATTCCGCCAAGAAGCGCGGGCGGAACGGCTTTCATCGATACAAGCCGGAAATGGGGCGGGTGCTTCGCCTTCGTCAGGAACTCGAAGACGATCTCTCGCAAGCTGTCGCCCGCAACGAGCTGGAGCTGCACTACCAGCCGCGCGTGGACCTGACTTCGGGGCAGCTGGCGAGCTTCGAGGCCCTGGTCCGCTGGAACCGGAATGGCGAACTGATCCCTCCCGAGGACTTCATTTCCATCGCCGAGGAATCCGGACTCATCGTTCCGATCGGGGCGTGGGTAATCGAGGAAGCCTGCCGAACCGCGGCGAGCAAGCTCGGTGGCGCGGCTGTCAGCGTCAATGTCAGTGCGCGGCAGTTCCACGACCCGCGGCTGATCCAGACGATTTCGAACGCCCTGAAGAGCAGCGGCCTTGATCCATCGCGGCTTGAGCTGGAAATTACCGAAACCGTGCTGATCGACGACGATCAGGTTGCCTCGCGCATGCTGTCCGACCTGCGCGATCTCGGTGTCAGGGTCGCGCTCGACGACTTCGGAACAGGCTATTCCTCGCTAAGCTATCTCACCCGCTTCACCTTCGACACGATCAAGATCGACCGCAGCTTCGTCCAGGCGGAAGACGAGAAGACCTGGCACGTCATTCGATCGGTCCTGCGCATGTCCGCCGAACTGGGCACGTCGGTCGTCGCCGAAGGAGTGGAGACGCAGGAGCAGCTCGCAAGGCTGTCGATGGAAGGCTGCGATCAGATCCAGGGTTTTCTGGTGTCCCGTCCGGTCCCTGCCGCAAAGGCGTCCGAGTTCGTGGCGAAGGGCGGCTGGAACGCGTCGCCAAGCAAAAAAGTCGCATAATCTAAGCCGGGCCGAGATAAACCGGGCGGACTGCGCGGCCGCTCGTTCCTATCCCTGCCGCTTTGCGCCCATCAGCCCTTCCGGAACCGGTACCAGCCCGTAAGGCGCCTGTTCCTTCGCCCAGATCTCCTTGCGCGCGGCCCGCGTTTCGGCAACGCGATCCCAATAGGCGTCGGTCTTGGCGCGGTAATGGGTGTCGTAGTCGGACGAGTTGCGGATCTCGAGGAATTCCACGCCTTCCTCCAGTGGCGTGACCGAATAGGGCGCACCCGATGGGATCAACACGCCGTCGCCCTTGCCGAGAACCTCGGTGCCGACTTTCATCGATCCGGCAATGACGAGGTAATAGCAGTCCGCGTCATGGCTGTGGATGGGCAGCGGATAGCCGCTCTTGAACCAGACATAGGAGACGTGGACGGTTGGCGAACTGAACATGGTGAGCGCCGTCGCCCCGCCGGTATCGGCCTGCTCGCGCATCTGCTGCATGCCGCGGATAATCGCCGGGTGCAGCTCGAATTCCGGATCGCCTGCGGCACGCTGCTTGCGCGGCATGTGTGGCGCCGCGTCTGTGGCTCGGGTGATGACGAAACCCGTGCCCCCACTTTCTTCCCGGATCAGTTCAGCGTTCTCGGCTTCGAGCGACATTGCAGATCTCCTCAGTTGAGCCCGTAGAACCGGCGCGCGTTGTGTTGGACGATGGGGCGCATTTCCTCCTCGGGAACGCCCTCGAACTGCCAGTCCATCACCTTCTTCGATTCCGGCCAGGTGGTCTCGGAGTGCGGATAATCGGTCGACCACATCATGTTGCGCCCGCCCGGCAGGCGGCGATTGGCGATGCCGACCGGATCGCGGATGAAGGAGGTGTAGATATTGCGGTCGAAATATTCGCTCGGCTTCATCGCGAGTTCCAGCTGCAGCCAGTGCCGCTGGTTGTCATAGATGTTGTCCATGTATTCGGCGACGAAGGCGACCCAGCCCGAACCGCTTTCGATCGCCCCGAAGCGCAGCTCCGGGAACCGATCGAACACCCCGCCGAAGACCATGATCGCGATCGGTTCGGCCATGCACAGCTTGCTCATCACCATATTGGGCAGGAACTTGAACTGGCCGGGCCGGGCCATGCGCGCGCCGAGATGGATGGTCACGGCCACATCGTTGTCGACACAGACCTTCCAGAAGGGATCGAATTCGGCATCGTCGTACTGGCGCGGTCCGTCGGGATCGCCGGTGAGTGCCAGCACCTGCGCGCCGAAACCGCCGGTGGTTATCGCGCCCGATTGAGGGAAGGCGGGAATGTTGATCGCCTTGAGGCCCCGGCCGGCCGCATCCCTCACCATCGCGATCGAATGGTCGACGTCCTGCATCGGCAGGTAGGCGGCCCCGACCAGCCGCCGGGGATCGTGGCTGCAGAAGTCGGCCAGCCAATGATTGTAGGCATCGAAGCTGGCGAGGTAGAGATCGTTGTCGGCGGTGCCGAGCGGGCCGCCGCCATACATCACCGCGGTCGTCACTCCGTCGCGGTCCATGTCCGCCAGCCGCGAGGCGGGCTCCCAATTGCCGGCGCGCAGCAGCTCCATCTTGCCGGTAGGACGAAAATTCTTGCCCTGGCCCGAGACGGCCGAGAGCAGGTTTATCGGCTTGCGGTTGCCTTCGAATTCCATCCAGTCGTTCTTGTCGTCCGGCCCGCCGGGCACGAATTTCGGCCCCCGTCCGGCGAATTTCTTGGGCAAATAGTCGTCCCAGAAGGTGGGCGCCGGGTTCACATGCGCGTCGGCATCGACCAGTTCCATCTTGCAATCCTCTCGTCGCGCGCCGCCTGCCAGGCCCTGACCCTGCGGCGCGCCTTGTGCCCGATTGGTCTCAACTCGCCCGGCGCCTGTCAACCGAACCGGACGGCGAGCGCCACATCCGTAATTACGCATTTGTATTCCGGGATCGGCGCAGACGCCCTTTCGGCCGGATTCCGGCTTCCAATCGGCCCGCCAGCGCGTAGGCTGGTCCTGTAAGAGAAAAAACGATCGGGAAGGATATGGAATACGATCTCATCGTGCGTGGCGGCTATGTCGTCGACGGCACGGGCCTGCCGCGCAGGCGCATCGATGTCGGCGTCAGGGATGGCAGGATCGCCAGGATGGCCCGGCTCAACGGAGCGACCGCGCGTGAGGAGATCGATGCAACCGGCATGATCGTCGCGCCCGGCATCGTCGATGCCCACACCCATTACGACCCGCAGATAACCTTCGACCCCTATGCCACCATGTCGTGCTTCCACGGCGTCACCACCGTACTGGCGGGCAATTGCGGCTTCTCCGCCGCGCCGGTGAAGAAGCAGGATCTCGATTTCCTCAAGGGCATCTTCGCCCGGGTCGAGGACATGGATCCGATGGCGCTGAACGGCGTGCGGTGGGACCGGTTCGAGACTTTCGACGAGTTCATGGACTCGCTGAAAGGCAATCTCGGCATCAATTTCGCCTGCTACGTCGGCCATTCCAATATCCGCCGCTGGGTGATGGGCGAAGCCGCCAGCGAGCGCGCGGCGACCGAAGAAGAGCTGGCCGAGATGAAACGGATGGTAGCAGAAGCGATGCGGGCCGGCGCGGCCGGCTTTTCGACTTCACTGTCGCCGACCCACAACGACCTCGAAGACCGCCCCGTGCCCTCGCGTTTCGCCGATCCGGAGGAAGTGCTGGCGCTGGCCGAGGAGGCGGGCCGTACCGGATCGGGCTCGATCTGCTTCCTGCCGCTCGGCACGACGCGCGGGCTCACCGCCGAGGACCACGATTTCATCATCGAGATCGGCAGGCGCAGCGGGCTTCCCGTCGTCATCCAGGGTCTCGGTGCACGCAGCAAGGTGGACGTGCCGGGCGCCGGCTGGGACGATGCGGTGAAATCGCTCGACAAGGCGCAGGAAGCGGGCGCGCCTTTCTATTCGATGCTGATCGCACGGCCGTTCGACCGGCAGGTCGCTTTCGACGAGACCAACCACCACTGGCGGGCAGTGCCGACATGGCACGAGATGACCCGCCTGCCGATCGAGGAGCGCCGTGCGCTGCTCAAGGACCCGAAAGCGCGCGAGGAGATGCGCTTCGCGGTCGAGAACCAGAACCGCGATCCGGCCAAGGGCACAACGCTGCCCGCCCCGCAATGGCCGGTGGTGTTCGTCGAAAACTCACCGAGCCTGCCGCCAGAAAAGCACCGGGGCCTCAGCATCGCCGAGCTTGCCGAGGAGCAAGGCGTAGCGCCCGGCGATTTCGCGCTCGACCTTGCGCTGGCCGACGATTTCGAGACCAAGCTGCGCTGGCGGATGACCGGATCGGACTGGGCCGAAGCGGTCGAGAAATCGCAGACCGACCCCCGCATCATCATCGGCACCTCCGACGGCGGCGCGCATCTCGCCAAGGACGACCAGGCGGACTGGAGTTCCTACTTCCTGGGCACTTGGGTGCGCGAGAAGAGGATCTGGTCGCTCGAGGAAGGGGTGCGGCAGATCACCCAGGTCCCCGCCGCGCTGCTCGGCTTTTCGGACCGGGGCACGCTGCGCGTCGGCGGCTGGGCCGACATCATGATCTTCGACGAGGACGAGATCGGCCCGCTGCGCAAGGACTTCGTGCGCGACCTGCCGGGCGGCGTCGGACGCTACAAGGCCTATGGCAAGGGCGTGCGCGCCACTATCGTCAACGGCGAGCCGATCGTGCTCGAAGGCGAGCTGACCGGGCGCATGCCGGGAATGGTCGTGGCGCCGCAGTAGGACGGATTACCGAACGGGAGAAACATCGTGAGCCAGCAAGCCATCGCCGCCGTCATCAACCTCTATTCGGTTGCCATCGATTCCCATAGCTGGGACCTGTTCGACGAGATTTTCGCACCGGACGTCGAACTCGACTACTGCCATGTCCTGCGCTGGTCTGACCTCGCATCCTTCAAGCGCGATTTCGCCGAAACGCACGAGGCCACCAAAGGGCATCAGCACTTTCTCGGCGTCCCGCAGATCGCGGTCGAAGGCGAGTGCGCCTGGGCGCTGACCTATGGACGATTCAACCTGTTCCGCCAGACACCGGCGGCCGATCCCTTCGACATGTCCGAAGGCGGCGCCTGGTATGATGACGAACTCACCCTCACCCAGGCTGGCTGGCGCATAACCAAACGCACCGCCCGCAATTTCTGGTGGCGCGGAACCCTGCCCGAACAGGGCCCTTATCCGATGATCGTGGATTCCTTCCCCGAACTGGCGCGCACCGGCCAGATCGGTTTCATCAACGCGCTGCGCAGGCTCGGCGTCTCCGCAGCGGTCCGCGAACCCGCCGAGTAATGGATGTCACGCGGGCGACGGGCGCGATCGGCGCGGACGTGCGCGGACTGGATCTGTCGCAGCCGCTCGATGACAAGGCCGTCCGGCTGGTCCGCGAAGCGCTCGCCAAGCACCTCGTCCTGTTCTTCCGCGACCAGCAGGTGCTGAGCGTCGAACAGCACAAGGCGCTGGTCCGCCGGTTCGGCGAGCCCGAGATCGCCCCGTTTCAGCGCGATGCCTCCGACCCGGAGCTTCTCCTGCTCGACCAGACCGACCCGCGCGGCAGCCAGGCGGCCAATTTCCATGCCGACAACACCTTCCGCCCCGCCCCACCAATGGGCGCGATCCTGCAGGCGCAAGTCGTGCCCGATGCCGGCGGCGACACCTGCTTCGCCTCGATGTACGCCGCCTGGGATGCACTCTCGCCGCGCATGCAAGCCTATCTGGAAGGGCTGGAAGCCTGGCATTCGCTGGAACAGATGGCTGCCCGGCTCGCCTCGCACGGTCTCAAAACCAGCCTGAAGATGGACGAATGGCCGCCGGTGAGGCACCCGGTCGTCGCCGTCCATCCCGAAACCGGCCGAAAGCTGCTCAACGTCAATTACAACTGGACGACGCAGATCGCCGACCTGCCGGCAGCGGAAAGCCGGGCAATACTTGCGTTCCTTTACGAGCACATCAAGAGCCCGGAATTCCAGGTGCGCCTGCGCTGGCACCCCGGAGACATCGCCTTCTGGGACAACCGCGCAGTGCAGCACTACGCCGTGCCCGACTGGTCCGGCAGGCGGGTGATGCAGCGCATCGCCATCGCCGGCGAAACCCCGCCGATCCCTGCCTGAAAGCATCTTCCAGCCTTTGCGCTCGACAGGACCGGGCCTGAAGGGCCATGGAGCGCGCATGACCGACGAAGAAAAGAACCTCACCGACCGGCGATTCTACAAGGCTGAACAGGAAGCCTCCTTCGCGGACGCGCGCGTGCTGGAAACGCCGCAGACGCGGCATCCGGCGTACCGGCTGGCCTTCCGCGACACAGATTTCCTGCTGCGTGAGGAACTGCGCCCCGTGCGCTTCCAGCTCGAACTGCTCAAACCGGAAATGCTGCTGGAAGAGGCCGGCATCGGCTCGACGCTGATCGTCTACGGATCGGCGCGGATTCCTTCGCCCGAGAACGCGCAGGCGCTGATCGACGCAGCCGAGACCCCCGAGCGCAAGGCAGTGGCCGAACGGCTCGCCGCCAAGTCCAAATATTATGAGGAAGCCCGCAAGCTGGGGCGGATCGCGAGCGAATGCGCTCCGGTCGAGGACGGCAGGCGACAGTTCGTGGTCTGCTCGGGCGGCGGCCCCTCGATCATGGAAGCGGCCAACCGGGGCGCCACGGAAGTGGGCGCCGAGACGATCGGGCTCAATATCGTGCTGCCGCACGAGCAGGCGCCCAATCCCTATGTCACGCCGCGCCTGTCGTTCCAGTTCCATTACTTCGCACTCAGGAAGATGCACTTCCTGTTGCGTGCACGGGCACTTGCGGCTTTTCCCGGCGGCCTCGGCACGCTCGACGAATTCCTCGAAACACTGGTGCTGATCCAGACCGGCAAGATGAA
>JAGREL010000083.1 GCA_020446575.1 Novosphingobium sp.
GAGACCATGCGCCGCGAAGGCTTCGAGCTTGGCATCGGCCGCCCGCGCGTGCTTTTCCGCACGGACGAAGCGGGAAATAAACTCGAGCCTTATGAAACAGTTGTAATCGATGTTGATGACGATTTCTCAGGAACCGTGGTTGACAAGATGCAGCGCCGCAAGGCCGAACTGGCCGAAATGCGCCCCTCGGGCAGCGGCAAGACCCGGCTGACTTTCTCGGCCCCCTCGCGCGGGCTGGTCGGCTATCACGGCGAGTTCCTGTCCGACACGCGCGGCACCGGCATCATGAACCGGCTGTTCGAGAAATACGGCCCCTACAAGGGCGCGATCGAAGGCCGCATCAACGGTGTGCTGATTTCAAACTGCGCCGGAGAAGCTGTCGCTTACGCATTGAATTCCCTTGAGGAACGCGGCGTCCTGTTCATCAAGCCGCAGGACAAGGTCTATGAAGGCATGGTGATCGGCGAGAACGCCAAGCCCGAGGATCTGGAAGTCAATCCGCTCAAGTCCAAGCAGCTCACCAACTTCCGTTCCTCCGGCAAGGACGACGCCATCCGCCTGACGCCGCCGCGCCTGATGAGCCTGGAACAGGCGATCGCCTATATCGACGACGACGAGATGGTCGAAGTCACGCCGCAGTCGATCCGGCTCAGGAAGGCGATCCTGTGCCCTCACGAGCGCAAGAAGGCTTCGCGGCGGAAAGAGGCCGCCTGATCCGGCAGCGCTACTCGGCCGGAAGCGGCTGGGCCGGACCGTAGTCGCGCGGATGCAGGCGAATGGCGGGCAGCCAGAACAGGGCTGCTACCGCCAGGCCGCCAAAGGCCCAGAATATGCCTCTGTAACTGCCGGTCAGATCGAAAATCAGGCCGAACAGCGGCGGCGTGGACAGCAGCGCGATCAGAATCGTGCCCGAAAGCAGCCCCATGGCGCGGCCGACGGCGCGCTGGCCAAACACGCGCGGCGCGAGATAGCTCTCGGTCGGCACCATCATCCCGCCGAACAGGCCGATGATCGCCACACCCAGCGCTATCATCCAGTATCCCAGATGTGCCTGCGTCAGGCAGACCATGCCGACCGCGAAGCCGCCCAGGGAAGCGAACATCAGCGCGCGCGGCCCCATCCGGTCCGACAGGCCGGCGAAAAACATCTTCGCGAGAAAGCCGCAGCCCGCATAGATCGATACGAGGAAGGCGGCATCGCTTGCCTCGATCCCGGTATCCAGCGCAAGCGGCGCGAGATTCGTGATCATGCCTTTCATCCCCGCGGTAACGATGGCGACAGTCACAGCGATCATCCAGAACGCCGGATCGGTGAGGATCGCGCGGGCCGAAATCGGTTCCTTTTCGAGTTCCTCGCGCGCCTGCTCGCTGGGCTCGGAGGCGCCGTCGGGATGAAGCCCCCGGTCCGAGGGATGATCGACGACGAGCAGCGCCGCCGGGATCGTCCAGACGGCGATGACCAGGCCCAGCAACTGCAGCGCCTCGCGCCACTGATGCGTGTCCAGCAGGCCCTGGATGATCATCGGGAAGGTGAACCCGCCCGCGGCAATGCCGGCGATCGCAAAGCCGATCGCCCTCCCCCGCTGCCGCTCGAACCAGCGGGACAGCAGCACGGTCGCCGCCAGCGGGCCCATCAGCACATTGGCGGGCGCGACCAGCACGCCGAAGATCAGCAGCACCTGGTTGAAAGACGTCGCCAGCGAGATCGCGACATAGCCGGACGCCAGCAAAACGCTCCCCGTCACCATCAGTATTCGAACCGAAAACCGGTCCATCAGATTGCCCAGCACCGGCATGAGCACCGCGCTGGCCGCCGCCATCACCGTCATCGTCAGCATGAGCACCATCCGGCTCGGCTGGAACTCCTGCGCGAGCGGAACCGCCACGAGCGAATAGGTCGACGCGACCATGCCGGCAGCGGCCAGCAGCATGAAGCAGGCTGCGACCTGCCGCCAGCCAACGGCAAACGATGAAGGCATGAAATTCTTCTCCGTGACGGATTATTCGATATTCCATACTCGAACTGCGCGGCAAGCAAAATGCCATCCGTCGGGCGGCAAGCCCGGACAGGCGGAAATCGGCATGGGCACGATCTGCATGGGCGCGATCCGAACATCCCGATCGTGATGTTTCACAAGAAGGAAGAGCTGGCAGCTTTCAGTTGCGATCGAATTTGGCCAGCCACTGCTCGACGGCATCGATCGTCGCTTCGTGGCCCGCCGTCGCGCCAAGCTCCCTTCCCAGGGCTATGGCGTAGCTCATGTTCGTGAGGACGAATGCGACAACCTCGGCGGGAACGGGAAATTCAACCGAGTTCCTCCGCGCGTAGTCTTCGACAGCGGCCACGGAGACGCCGGCCAGTTGCTCCATGGATCGCGCCATCTCGGTTCTGATCGCCTCGCTCCGGATCGCCATGGCCATGAGTTCGGACGTCATCGCGGACGTCGCGCGCCGAAACTCCCAGATCACCCGGAGCGGATTTCCCGCGGCGAAGGATTCCAGCGCTCGCCGTTTCACTTCGGCCGCCTGGGAACGCAGGATTTCAATGAAGATGTCTTCGATCGTGCCGAAATAATAGTGGACACTTTGCCGGCTCAGCCCGACGGTCTTCGCCAGCCGGCCGGCGGTCAGCGCGGCGCAGCCTTCCTCCCGGACGATCTCGGCCGCTGCATCGACCAGCCTCGTCCGGACTTCCGAGTCCCTCGCTCCCAGGCGCCGCTTCGCGGACATATGCTCTCCTGTGTCGATCCTGCGATCCGGACGCCTGCGGGAGCCCGGCTTGCCGATAGCCGTTTCTCATCACCCGCCATCGATTGCAAACCCAATGCTGACACATTGACAGCATGCGATCCACTGATACTGTCAGGGTGACAGCAACGAGCAGGGGAGTTGGGAGACATGGCAAAGGATTCGGCCGGGAACGGAAAGCGGAAACGGCTGGCAAGGCGTACCGCGCTTGGCGGAACCTCGCTCTCGAGCTCCCCCGGAAACGGTCTTTCGCGGCGCGAAGCGCTTGCAGCCTCGGCGATTGCGGGTCTGACGGCGACATTGGGCGGCGGCGCGGCGGCGGCATCGGGCGGCAGCATGCCCAACTATCCCGGCTTCAAAGGCGAAATCCGCCGCACGGCACTCGAATCGAAGCCCTGGTGGCCGCCCGAGAACAGGGCGCCCGACAAGGCGCCCAACATCATCGTCATGATGTGCGACGACCTCGGCTTCGCCGACCTCGGCTGCTTCGGCGCTGAAATCGATACGCCCAACCTCAACCGGCTGGCATCCGAAGGGGTGCGATATACCAACTACCATTCGGAGCCGACCTGCTCACCGACACGAGCGGCCCTTCTCACCGGCATCAACCCACACGCGGTGGGATACGGAGTGCCCAGCGTTCCGGGCGGGGCCGATCCGGGCTTTCCCGGCTACAGCTGGCAGCTGGCCGACGATGCCGCGACGTCGGCGGAAATCCTCAAGGATGCCGGCTATGCCACGCTGGCAGTCGGCAAATGGCACCTCAGCCGACCGATTGACACACACGAGTTCAGCGCGACCTCGTCCTGGCCGACCAGACGGGGCTTCGATCGCTACTACGGCGAGTGGGGCTGCCCCAATCTGCACCAGCCGGCGGAGATCTGGAGCGACAACCACATCGTCGAGACCGACCAGTATCCCGAGGATTATTTCTACACCGACGACCTGACGGACAACGCGATCTCGATGATCCGTTCGGTCCGCCAGGGCGACCCGGACAAACCGTTTTATCTCTATCTGGCCCTGTCCTCTCCCCACGCCCCGATGAATGCCAAGAAGCAGGACATGATGAAGTATCGCGGCCGCTACGATGCCGGCTGGGATGCAATCCGCCAGGCCCGCTTCGAAAAGCAGAAGAAGCTCGGGGTCATCGCTCCCGACACCCGCCTGCCGGCGCGCAACACGGACCCGGGCTGGGTGGCCGAGCCGTGGGACGAGCTGTCGCCGCGCGCGCAGGAGCTGCAGGCCCGCTACATGGAATGCTACGCCGCACTGGTCGACAATATCGACCAGTGCTTCGGACGCCTGCGCGAAGCGGTCGAGCACATGGGAGAGTGGGAGAACACGATCGTGATCCTCACGTCCGACAACGGCGCGAACCGGGAAGGCGCGCTCACCGGCAGCTCGCAGTACGGCGATCTCATCTTCCGGGTGATGCAGGAGCGAGGCAGCTACAATAAGGCCGGGGACGACCAGCTCGACCTGGACTATTCATTCTACAAGAAGGACGAGATCGGCGGGCCGCAGACCCAGCCGGACTACGCCTACGGCTGGTCGATGGCCGGCTGCACGCCGTTCCGCTATTACAAATCGTCCACCTACTGCGGTGGGCATGAAGTCCCGTTCATCATCTCCTGGCCGAAGGGAATAACCTCCGGAGGCGGAATTCGTTCGCAGTACGCCCATGTCACCGACGTCCTGCCGACCCTTCTAGACCTTGCCGGGCTGGAGCATCCGGGGGAGATGGACGGGCGCAAGCTGCAGGAAATGACGGGCGTGTCGTTCGCCCATACGCTGCGCGACGCGAAAGCGGAATCACGCCATCGGGAGCAGTACACCGAAAGCAACGGCTCTCGCCGCTACTATCGCGACGGGTGGGCCATCGTCACGCTGCATCAGCCGATGCAACCGATCGACGATAGCGAATGGCATCTCTACAACCTGAACGACGATCCCACCGAGATCGACGACCTTGCGGCGAAGTATCCCGAAAAAGTCAGGGAAATGAGCGAGGCCTGGGACAAGGCGGCCTGGAAGAACAAGGTGTTCCCGATCAACGAGGGCAGCGGCGTCATGTTCATGTCGCGCGCGCCGTACGAAGAGCGCTACGCGCAGCCGCTTACGCTCTATCAGAACTCGCCCACCGTCGCGTCCGGACGCGCCCGATGGCTGATGGAGGGAAGATCGTTCACGGTCAGAACGAAATTCAACTACGCCACCGGCAACGCGGGAACCCTGTTCAAGCACGGTGGCCAGTGCGGCGGTTACGGTCTTTATGTCGAGGACGGCAAACTGCTGTTCGTCCTCAACGGCTACGGCAGGATGACCGAACTGAGCAGCGCCCTGCTCTCTCCCGGCGATCACGAGGTCAGCATTGCCGTCAAGGCCTTCGCCGGCTGGCGCTGGGATATCGACCTGCTGGTCGACGGCAAACTCGCGGCTTCCTCGCAAAATCTCCCGATGTTGGCGATGCTCGCCCCGATCGGTGGCATCGACGTAGGCGCAGACCGCCGCTCACCCATCTCCTGGCGGCTCTACGAGAAGCACGGCCCCTTCCCCTACGCAGGCAGGATCGAGACCGTCCGCTACGAACCGGGCGAATGGGCCCCGGACATGGCCCCCCAATGGGCCGAACAGATGCGCGAAAAGGCCCGCGAGATGCAGTAACCAACCCCTCCCGCAAGCGGGAGGGGAATTCCCCCCAACTTTCCTACACCGTCCCATCCGCGATACATTCCTCTTCCGTCCACTCGGCACAGGAAGGAAATTTCGTCCCGCAGATGTCCCAACTGTCGCCTTCTCCGGAAAAACCACTCAGAAACAGTAGTTTGCTTTCCGAAAGCCCGCTTGACACGGTGTCGCCTTTGTCAACCGGGCGGGGGTTAACGGCCGGTTCAGGCGACCGGTGGCCTATTGCACGGGTCGATAAGTCGCCGAGTCCGGATCACCGGCCGGCGCGAGGAGGGAGACAGGCCCTATGCAGTTCAGCTTCAAGCGCTTCGGCCTTGCCGCCGCTCTTGCGGTCGGCGCGCTCGCCGCGGCCACCACCGCCCAGGCGCGAGACCGCTACCGCGACGACGATGGCAGCGACGTCGCGCTTGCCATCGGCGCCGGCATCATCGGCCTTGCCATCGGCGCGGCCATCGCCGACCGCGACGACCGCCATTATTACGACCGGGGATATTACGGCCACCGCCGCTATGTGCGGGTGCGCGATTATCCCGGCTATTACTATTACTACGACGGCTATCCCAACCGCTATTACCGCGACCGGTATTACGATCGCTACTACGGGCGCTATCAGCGCAACCGCTGGCGCGACGGCTATTACAACAACCGCTGGAACCGCGGCTACGACCGGGTCGACCGCTGGTACGGCCGCAACAGCCGCGGATACCGGGACCGCGATTATCGTGGGCGCGACTACCGCCATCGGGACTATCGCGACCGGGGATACCGCGACCGCCGCTGGCGCAACTGATCCTTCCGGTGTGAGCCCGGCGACGGCCGGGCCTGCATCGCCTCTCGCCAATCCCGCAAGGCCCGGCTATGCCGCGCGGGCCTATGCAGACCCAGGATCTTCGCATCGCCCTTTTTTCGGGCAACTACAATTACGTGCGCGACGGGGCCAACCAGGCGCTGAACCGCCTCGTCGGCTATCTGCTGCGGCAGGGCGCGGCCGTGCGGGTCTATTCGCCGACAGTGAGGGAGCCGGCCTTCGAGCCGACCGGAGACCTCGTCAGCGTGCCGTCCGTCGCCTTTCCCGGGCGGGGCGAATACCGCTTTTCGCTGGGACTGCCAGGCCGCGTCCGGCACGACCTTGCCGGTTTTGCGCCCAATGTCGTCCATGTCTCCTCGCCCGACGTCGTCAGCCACCGCGCGGTGACCTGGGCGCGGGAGCGCAGGCTGCCGGTGCTGGCCTCGGTCCACACAAGGTTCGAGACCTATTTCCGCTATTACAACATGGCCTGGATGGAACCGCTGATCGAGGCGATTCTGCGCCGCTTCTACCGCCGCTGCGACGCACTCGTCGCCCCGTCCGAAAGCATGGCGCAGCTGCTGCGCGAACAGCGGATGAACTACGATATCTCGATCTGGTCACGCGGGGTCGACCGCGAAACCTTCCATCCGTGCCGGCGTTCTGACGAATGGCGCCGCGAACACGGCATCGGCGAAGACGTGATGGCGGTCGGCTTTCTCGGCCGGCTGGTGATGGAAAAGGGGCTCGACGTCTTTTCCGACACGATCGACGAGCTGCGCCGGCATCAGGTTCCGCACAGGGTGATCGTGATCGGCGACGGCCCGGCGCGCGGCTGGTTCGAGGCGCGCCTGCCCGATGCGATCTTCACCGGCCACCAGGAACGCGAGGAACTGGGCCGCGCGGTCGCCAGCATGGACGTGCTGTTCAATCCCTCGGTCACCGAAACGTTCGGCAACGTCACGCTGGAAGCAATGGCCTGCCGGCTTCCGGTGGTCGCGGCTGCCGCGACCGGCAGCGAAAGCCTGGTCAGCAACGGGCATTCCGGCCGGCTGATCCCTCCCGGCCGGGTCCACCAGTTCGCCGAGGCACTGAAGGCCTATGCCGAGGATCCCGAACTGCGCGCGCGCCACGGCGCCGCCGGAGAAGCCCGCGCAATGGATTTCTCCTGGGACCGCATCAACCAGGCCGTGGCCGATACCTACGTCCGGCTGACCCGGCAGAAAGCGGTGGCCCGCTGAACGGGATCTGTCTGCCGTGATTTCCGATTCGCCAGATGGTTCCATCCGGCTTGAAATCACTTTAGCGCAGCACACCCGTGCGGTGCATGCGGATCGAGTAGAGCAGCAGGAACACGGCGACGATCCAGATCATCAGGTTCACCGCGTTCGTGCCGGGCGTCTTGAGCGATTCGGGAATGTCGAGGCCGAACATGTACCCGGTGGTTGCAACCAACCCGAGGATCGACAGGCCAAAAGCATGCACCGCGTAGCGCATTCGCAGCAGCAGCAGGATCGAACCCGCCAGTCCGAGCCATACGCCCACGGCCCAGGCCGCGATGATCCAGGCCGGGAACTCGTCGACCATCGTGATTACTTCCGGCGGAAAGTTGGCGAGATAGGCCTCGTTGCGCATATTGGTCATGAGGTAGTCGAAAGCGCCGAACGCATTCCAGATCAGGCTGAGTACGCCCACGATCCACAGGTGCTTTGGGGCGACGGGATTGGCGGTATTGTCCATAATGGCCCTCCTCTCCATCCGAGGAACAGGGCTACTGCGATATGCACAGCGATGCAAACGCGCGGCGCTTGAGCTAGGAACGAAAGATGGCAGACCTGTTCGGCGATGACATGCCGCCTCCCCAGCCGGAGGAACCACCCGAGGACGCACCGCTGGCCGACCGGCTGCGGCCGCGCTCGCTGGCCGATGTCGTGGGGCAGGAACACCTGACCGGCCCGGAAGGCGCGATCGGCCGGATGGTCGCCGCCGGCAAGCTCTCCTCGATGATCCTGTGGGGACCGCCCGGCACCGGCAAGACGACGATCGCCCGTTTGCTCGCCGATGCAGTGGGCATGCGCTTTGCCGCGGTGAGCGCAGTGTTTTCCGGCGTCGCCGACCTCAAGAAGGCCTTCGCCGAAGCCGAGACCGCCGCCCGGGCCGGCATGCGCACACTGCTGTTCGTGGACGAGATCCACCGCTTCAACCGCGCCCAGCAAGACGGTTTCCTGCCCTTCGTCGAGAAGGGCACGGTGACCCTGGTCGGTGCAACCACCGAGAACCCCAGCTTCGCACTCAACGCTGCGCTGCTGAGCCGGGCGCAAGTGCTGATCCTGCACCGGCTCGACGAACCGGCCCTGACGGTTCTGCTCGAACGGGCCGAGGCACTGGAAGGCAGTCACCTGCCCCTCACGGCGGAAGCGCGCGAAGCGCTTGTCGTGTCCGCCGACGGCGACGGTCGCTTCCTGCTGAACCAGGCTGAGACACTTTACGCTGCCGACATTCCGGAACCGCTCGGCCCCACCGAACTCGCTAGGTTCCTCCAGCGCCGGGTCGCCGTCTACGACAAGGACCGCGACGGACATTACAATCTGATCTCAGCGCTTCACAAATCGCTGCGCGGCTCCGATCCGCAAGCCTCGCTCTATTACCTCGCGCGGATGCTGACGGCTGGCGAAGAGCCGCTTTACGTGCTGCGCCGCCTCACCCGCTTTGCCTCGGAAGATATCGGCCTTGCCGACCCCCAGGCGCTAATCCAGTGCCTTGCCGCCAAGGACACCTATGAATTCCTTGGCTCTCCCGAAGGCGAACTCGCCATCGTCCAGGCCTGCCTCTATTGCGCCACCGCGCCCAAATCGAACGCGGCCTACACCGCGCAGAAAGAAGCCTGGAAAAGCGCGAAGGAAACCGGCTCGCTGGCCCCGCCCGCCCATATCCTCAACGCACCGACCAAGCTGATGAAGGATATCGGTTACGGCGAAGGCTATGCCTACGACCACGAGG
>JAGREL010000084.1 GCA_020446575.1 Novosphingobium sp.
TCAACAAGTGCGACGAGACCGAGCGCATGCTGGTTGCCGAGTATTACCAGCGGGTGTTCGGCACGGATTTGCCTGAAAGCGCCGTAGCAAAGGCCTGATCAAGCCTCGCGGGGGTATCTGGCGGCCACGAAATAAAGCCCTTCCGGCGGTGCGTTGAGGCCGAGCGCCTGCCGGTCGCGCGCGGCCAGGGCTTCGGCGACACGGATTTCCGGCCAGCGACCGAGGCCGACCAGCACCAGGCAACCGGTCATCGATCGTACCTGATGATGCAGGAAGCTGCGCGCTTCGGTTTCGATCAGGACAAGTTCGCCTTCGCGCCTGACGTCCAGCCGATCGAGCGTCTTGACCGGGCTCCGTGCCTGGCAATGGACCGAGCGGAACGTCGTGAAATCATGATTTCCGATCAGTGATTGCGCCGCCCGATGCATGGCGTCTGCATCGAGCTGCTTCTGGATATGCCAGGCGCGCCCCTTTTCGAGAGTCAGCGGAGCGCGGCGGTTGACGATGCGGTAGAGATAGCTGCGGCCAATGCAGGAAAAGCGCGCGTGCCAATTTTCCGGCACAACTTCGCAGGCGAGAACGGCGATGGGCGACGGGCGCAGCTTGGCGTTAAGCGCTTCCATCAGCCGGAATGGCGCGATGTTTTTCTCGACATCGACATGGGCTCGCATAGCGAATGCATGCACGCCGGCATCCGTGCGCCCGGCGGCATGCATTGTCACTTCTTCGCCGGTTATCGCGAATACAGCTTCTTCCACGGACTGCTGCACCGACGGCCCGTGCGCCTGCCGTTGCAGTCCCATGAAAGGACCGCCGTCGAATTCGAGCGTGAGCGCGAAGCGGGTCGTCATGACCTGCGCGATACAGAATTGGTGAGCCAAGAACAGCCCGCCACCGAAAAAGTGATGGCGCAGTCCGCGGAGCCTAACTAGCCTTGCTCAAAATTTGAGAGGAAAAACGGATGTCCGGAAGCGATAACGACGGCGGCAAACGGCCTCAATTCGAGATATTCCGTGGTGCACAGGCGCGCGATTATGCCGAGCATGATTGCATGGCTCTGGACGACATCACGCCGACGATCGCCGAAGGACTGACTGCCTTCGCCGAGGCAGGCAGCGCCGCGGGCCAGACCGTCGAAATGCTGTATTCGCGCCCGGGCATGAGCCTCACGCGAGTGTGGTTCAAGAGCGGCTATCCGTTGCCGCTGCACACCCACAACAGCGATTGCGTCTATTTCATCATTGCCGGGAGCGTCCAGATGGGTTCGGAAACGCTGGGGCCGGGCGACGGTTTCTTCGTCGGCAAGGAAGTGCCCTACACCTACACACCCGGACCGGAAGGTGTCGAAGTCCTGGAATTCCGCAACACGGACGATTTCAACATCCGCTTCATGGCGAAGAACAGCAAGGCCTGGGACAAGACGGTCGAGCAAGTGAACCGCAAGCGCGATGACTGGACGAGCGAAGGCCCCCCTTCGCAACTGGCTCGTTCCGGCGCCTGAACCAGTCGCCATGGTGGACTACAATCCCGAGTTTCTCGAACTCGTCGATCCCGAACTGCGCGAAGCTGCACTGTTCATGCGCGAGACAACGGCTGCTTTCACTCCGATGACCTGGGAAAAACTCGCAAAGCGGCGTGAATGGACATCGGGTGGCGCGCAGCCGCCCAGGCCGGACGTGCCATATACCGAGCATTTCGTTCCGAGGCTGGGCTGCCCTTCCGACCCTGGCGAAGTCCGTGTCTATGCGGTCAACGCAAAGCCGGATGAGGCCGGGCCGGGCATTCTCCACATCCATGGTGGCGGTTTTACCGCCAGCACTGCGGCGAACAGCCTGCCCATGGTGCAGGGAATCGCGCTGGAGCTGGATGTTCCGATCGTGACGGTCGATTACAGGCTTGCTCCTGAAACAACCTATGCCGGCTCTCTGGAAGATAATTACTCGGCGCTGCTCTGGGCGGTGGCGAACGCCGGGCAACTCGGCATCGATCCGTCGCGAATCGCGGTTCTCGGTGAAAGCGCCGGGGGAGGGCATGCAGCGTTGCTCACTCTTGCGGCGCGTGATCGGAGCGAGGTCCAGCTGGCTTATCAGGCGCTGGTCTATCCCATGCTGGACGACCGGGCCGGCACGTCTCGCCAACTTCCGGAGCATGTCGGCTATTTCGGCTGGAATCCGGAAGCCAATCGCTTCGGCTGGGAGAGCTTCCTCGGGATGGCGCCGGGCGGGGAGGACGTTCCCGCAGCCGCCGTGCCGGCGCGGGTCGATGACCTCACCGGCCTGCCACCCGCCTTCATCTGCTGCGGAGCGCTCGACCTGTTCGTCGATGAAGATATCGCCTACGCGTCGCGCCTGCTGGCCGCTGGTGTCCCGACGGAACTGCTCATCGTTCCGGGTGCATTTCATGGTTTCGATATGTTCGTGCCGGATGCGGCGATTTCGCGACGTTTCAGCGCGGCGAAGCTGGACGCCTTGCGCCGTGGGCTGGGGCTAGCCTGCTAGTCAATTGCCCGTGTTGAGGTAAGTGCCTGCTGCGATCGGTTTGCCCCGAAGCAACTCACCGGTGTCCATCGCCGGCTTCCCGGCCCGCTGGATACGCGTCGGACGGATCGTGCCTCTGCCGGTTGCGATCGTCAGCCGGTCGTCGAGGACCTGTCCTGGCCAGCCGCCGCCAGTGCCGGTTTCGGCAGCGAAGACCTTGTAGCGCTCCCCTTCAAGCTCGAAGAACGCGCCGGGAGCCGGCGAGAAGGCGCGCACCTGCCGCTCGACCTGATCCGCCGTCTGGCTGAAATCGAGCCGCGCTTCGGCCTTTTCGATCTTTTTCGCGTAGGTCACGCCGTCCTCGGGCTGAGGCGTCGGCGGGTAGGCATCGAGGTCGGCCAGTACCTGAACGATCAGGCGGCCGCCCATCCATGCCAGTTCCTCGGTCAGTTCTCCGGCGGATTTGCGGTCGATGGGCGTGCTCTCGAATTTCCGCATCGGGCCGGTGTCGAGTCCTGCCTCCATCTGCATGATGGTGATGCCGGTTTCTTCGTCCCCGGCGAGCACAGCGCGCTGTATCGGCGCAGCGCCGCGCCAGCGCGGTAGCAGCGAGGCGTGGATATTGAGGCAGCCTAGCCTTGGCGCGTCGAGTATCGCTTGTGGCAGAATCAGCCCATAGGCGGCGACCACGCCGATATCAGCGTCCAGCGCCGCAAACTCCGCCTGCTCCTGCTCGCCTTTCAGCGATGTCGGGTGGCGGACCTCGATGCCGCGAGCCTCGGCTTCGCGCTGGATGGGTGAGGGGGTGAGTTCCCGACCGCGCCGCCCGCCGGGTCGCGGAGGCTGGGTGTAGGCGGCGATCACCTCGTGTCCCGCCTCGACCAGCGCGACCAGCGCCGGCACGGCGAAATCGGGAGTTCCCATGAAGATGATGCGCATGATCCGGACAGGCTTCCTCTGAGGCGCGCCAAGCCCTATCTGGGCGGTGATGGCATCGCAAGAGATCGAGACGCTCGCTTCCGCCCTGTCGCGCCTACCCGGGCTCGGCCCCCGTTCCGCGCGGCGCGCGGTGCTGTGGCTGATCAAGCGGCGCGAGACTTCGCTCGTGCAGCTTCTCGATGCCCTGGCGGCTGTGCAGGAACGCCTTGTCGAATGCCGGACCTGCGGCAATGTCGATACATCCGACCCTTGCGCGATCTGTGCGGATCCCCGCCGCGACGCCCGTTCGCTCTGCGTGGTCGAGGACGTAGCCGATCTCTGGGCGCTTGACCGGGCGCGGCTGTTTACGGGTCGCTATCACGTATTGGGCGGTCGGCTGTCCGCGCTGGAAGGCGTGCGGCCCGAGGACCTGACGATCGGCCGGCTGATTGAACGCGTCGCGCAAGGCGGCATCGACGAAGTGGTGCTGGCGATGAACGCCACGCTCGAAGGCCAGACAACGGCGCATTACATCGCCGAGCGGCTGGAAGACTATCCGGTAAGGATAACCCAGCTGGCTCACGGCCTGCCGGTCGGCGGAGAGCTGGATTATCTCGATGAAGGCACGCTGGCGCAGGCGATCCGGGCAAGGCGTCCAGTCGCTTGATCGCAGCCGGCTTCGCCCCTATCTGAGGGCCATGGCAATACGCGAGATCATCGAAGCCCCCGACCCGCTGCTCAAGCAGGTCTCCAGGCCCGTCGAGACGTTCGACGACGAGCTGAAAACGCTTGTCGCGGATATGTTCGAGACGATGTACGAAGCACCGGGCATCGGCTTGGCCGCAATCCAGGTGGGCGTGCCTTTGCGCGTATTGGTGATCGATCTACAGCCCGAAGACCCGGATGCGGAGCCTGAAGTGTGCGACCATGGGGGCCATGAACATACCCACCAACCGCACAAGCTGGAGCCGCGCGTCTTCATCAATCCGGAAGTGCTCGAAGCCTCGGAAGAGCTTTCGACCTATAACGAAGGCTGCCTTTCGGTGCCGGAAATCTATGCCGAGGTCGAACGTCCCGCGCGGATTCGTGCCCGCTGGCAGGACATCGACGGCAAGGTCCATGAGGAAGAGATGGACGATCTGCTGGCGACTTGCCTGCAGCACGAGATGGACCATCTCGAAGGCGTCCTGTTCATCGACCATCTTTCCAGGCTCAAGCGGCAGATGGCGATCAAGAAGCTGGAGAAACAGCGCAAAGCGGCGTGATCCGCCCGGTTGAGCTGATCGGGGGATAATTCTTGAAATTGGACTGGTGTTCTCGGTCCGTTCCGCCTAGTCTTGTCGAATGGACGCGACACTAGTCTCGATAATTGCGATTGTGTTGGGCCTTGTTGCCGGAGCAGCGTTCGGCTGGTTTTTCGGTTCGCGCCCGGTCGCCGACTGGCGCGCCCGGTTCGAAATCCGCGACGGTGAAGCGCGCGAACTGGACGAGAAGTTTCGCCGTGCGATCACCGAACTTGCCGGAGCGAACGAGCGGGCTGCGCGTGCCGATGCTCTTGCCACGGAGATCGCGGAGGTCCGCGGCGCACGCGATGCGGCGGCCTCCCAACTGGCCACGCTCAAAGCCAATGCCGAGCATTTCGAAGAACAGAAGCGGCTGTTGCTTGAGGCGCAGGAGGCGCTGAAAAAGGAATTCGAGGTAGCCGGCGCAAAAGTGCTGAGCCAGGCCCAGGAAACCTTCCTCAAGCGTGCCGACGAGCGTTTCGGCCATGCCGAAAAATCCAGCAAGGAGGCCGTGGCAGCGCTGCTCGAGCCTGTAAACCAGCGGCTGAAGAACTACGAGGAGCAGGTCGCTTCGCTGGAAAAGCAGCGCGTCGATGCTTTCGGGCAGCTTCACGGTGTCATCCAGTCGATGCGCGAAGGGCAGGAGCAGGTTCGCGCCGAGGCTGCCCGGCTCGGCAATTCGCTGCGTAACGCTCCGAAGGCGCGCGGGCGCTGGGGCGAGCAGCAGCTCAAGAACGTGCTGGAGCAATGCGGCCTTGCCGAGCATACAGACTTCGTCACCGAACATTCGATCGAGACCGAAGACGGGCGGTTGCGCCCGGATGCGATTGTGCGGATTCCGGGGCAAAAGAGCCTGATTATCGACGCGAAGGTATCGCTCAACGCCTATCAGGAAGCATTCGAGGCGCATGACGACGGCACTCGCGATGCAGCGCTGGCGCAGCATGTCAGTTCCATGCGCAATCACGTCCAGCAACTTGGCGCCAAGAGCTATCAAAGCCAGTTCGAGGATGCTCCGGATTATGTCGTGATGTTCGTGCCGGGCGAGCACTTCGTTGCCGCCGCGCTCGAAAAGGACCCCGAGCTGTGGGAGTTTGCCTTCCGCAACCGGGTGTTGCTCGCCACGCCCACGAATCTCGTCGCTATCGCCCGCACCGTCGCAATGGTCTGGTCGCAGGACAAGATCGCGCGCGAAGCCATCGAGATCGGTCGTGCCGGCGCCGAGCTGTATGACCGTCTCGCCGTATCGGCCGAGCACCTCAAAAGGGTCGGTTCCGGGCTCGAAGGCGCGGTCAACAACTACAACAAGTTCGTCGGCAGCTTCGAGCGGAATGTGCTCTCATCGGGGCGTCGCCTGAGGGACAAGGGTATCGAGATCGGCAAGCGCGAAATCGACGAAGTGCCTCTGGTCGAAGCCGCGCCGCGTTATGGCGAGACGGTGGACACTTCGGAACCAGCGATGACGCAGCTCGTTGACGGTTCGAAGGACGAAGAAACCCTGAAGGCCGGATGAAACACTGGAGTTGTTGTTTCGCGCTGCTGTTGGCGGCTTGCAATGCGTCACCCGATGGCGGTTCTCTGCGGCAATCGGGCGATGAGGCCGCTACGCCGGACGCCGCTCAAGATACCGACCGAGCCGGAGACTTGCTGAGCGAACTGCTCGAACCGAGTCAGTCCGGCCCTTTTGCGCCGCGTGACGAATGTTCCGGTGTGCCGGGCGCTGCCGAGTTCCGCCGCGGCCTTGCCGCTGCCGTTCTCGACCGCGATGCCGATGCCATGGCGGCGCTTGCCTTGCCGGAGGTCAAGCTCGGCTTCGGTGGCGACGACGGGCGGGAGCGGTTCCGCGAGCGGCTGCGGGACGATAACGACGGATTGATGGATGAGCTCGCCAGGCTCCTGCAGCTCGGCTGTGCGGTCAATTCGCAGGGCGGGCTGACCATGCCGTGGTACTTCGCCCAGGAGTTCGGCGATATCGATGCCTATGGCGCTGCGCTCGTGGCAGGTGAGAATGTGCCTATGCTCGGCAAGCCGGATGCGCAGTCGACGCCGGTCGAAAGCCTATCGTGGGAGCTGGTCGAACTGACCGACGGCCTCGATCCGGCCCAGGATTTCACGCGCGTTCGACTTCGCGATGGCCGCACGGGCTATCTTCCCAGCGGGATCCTGCGCAGCCTTCTCGACTATCGTCTGCTGGCTGTCCGGGAAGGCGAGGACTGGCGGATAAGCGCGATCCTCGCCGGGGACTGAACGGTTATTCGCGCCGGAGTTCGGCGGAATGGCCCCCCGATTCGATCGTCATCACATCGCCGTTGACGCCGAACTTCGGAGCCGCTGCCAGCAGCGCGCCGACAGCTTTCTCCTGGTCCCAGACGGGACCTTCGCAATACATCTGCGTCTGCACCAGCGGCCCTGCGATCAACCGGCCGCCTTCCAGCCGCCAGGGGCCGCCCATCCCGTTGCAGCCGACATTGGCGCCGATGCGATCACCTTCGAAAGTCAGTCTGGCTTTTTCAGAAACCGGGGCATCGCCGTCGATGGCAGTGAAGGTCCAGCTTGAATCGACAAGGTCGGAGCGGTGGTCGCTGGCCGACGCGCAGGCCGAGAGAATCAACGGGGAAAGGGTAGCGGCCAGAAAGCGTCTCATGCGCTACACCATAACATCGATTGTATGATTGGAGGATGAACGGAGCCTAACGCGGGTTCAGTTGTGCGAGCACTTCGTAAGCGAGCACGGCGGCCGAGATCGCGGCGTTGAGGCTGTCGGCGCGACCGAGCATGGGGATTGTCACCCGCAAGTCGCACTCGTCTTCATACGCCTGCGGAAGGCCCTGCGACTCGTTGCCGACCATCACAAAGCACGGCGTGGCGTAGCGTGCGTCGCGATAGTGTTGCGCCTCGCGCAGTGAAGCGGCGGCGAGCTGCGCTTTGCCCGATCGCAACCAGGGAAGGAATTCGTCCCAGCGGGCCTGGGCAAGGCTTTGCGTGAAGATCGCCCCCATGCTGGCCCGCACCGCCTCGACCGAGAAGGGATCGGCGCAGTCGTCGAGCAGGATCAGGCCGCCGGCACCCACTGCATCGCCAGTCCGCAGCATCGTGCCGAGATTGCCGGGATCGCGCATGGCCTGTGCCACCAGCCAGATTGGCGATGCGTTGCGCTCAAGTGCAGCAAGCTTCGTGTCGAATTCAGCGAACACGCCGGCGACGCTTTGCGGGTTGTCCTTGCCCGTGACCTTGGTCAGCACCGCCGAGTCCATTTCGATGATTTCGCCTCCGTGTGCCACGACGTCCGCTTCGAGCGCCGCAAGCAGGGGATGCGCATCGCGGTCCTTCGACATGATCAGCAGCTCGGGCAGCTTTCCCGATTCTCGCGCATCGGTGAGCAGGCGCAGGCCCTCGGCAAGGAAGCGCTTTTCGCGCCGCCGGTGCTTCTTGTCGCGAAGCGAGCGGAGGAACTTGACCAGCGGATTGGAAAAGCCGGTGATGGTGCGGCGTTGCTGCACCGCTATCCCTCGCCGAAGCCGCCCCTGACCAGCTCGGCGAGCGTTGCCAGCGCTTCTTCGGCACCATCGCCGCTGACCGAGATCTCGATATTGTCGCCGCAAGCGGCGCCAAGCATCATCAGGCCAAGGATCGAGCCGCCGGCCGCCTCGGCGCCGTCCTTGCTCACGCGCACGTCGAGGCCGGCGGGGAGTTCGGCAACCACGCCCACGAACTTGGCGCTGGCCCGGGCGTGCAGTCCGCGCTCGTTGACGATCTGCACGACCTCGCTGACCGTGATCATGCGTTCTGGCCCAGGTATTCGGAGGCGATTGTGATATAGTTGCGGCCGGCCTCTCTGGCGGCAACGGCTGCATCGTGCACCGACATGCAACTGCGCGCCTTGGCCAGCCTGATCAGCATCGGCAGATTGATCCCGGCGATCACTTCGACCCGTCCGGCCTGCATCAGCGAGATCGCGAGGTTGGACGGCGTGCCGCCGAACAGGTCGGTAAGGATGATGGCTCCGTCGCCCGAATCGACCTTCTGGATGGCATCGGCAATTTCCTTGCGCCTGCGTTCCATATCGTCACTCGGGCCGATGCAGACCGTTGCCACGGCGTCCTGATGGCCGACGACATGCTGCATCGCATGAACAAATTCCTCGGCCAGCTTGCCGTGGGTTACCAGGATCATACCGATCATGTGGGAAATGCGCTCCGAATATCCTGCGAAAGCGCCTGGGAGCGGGCCTTATCCTTCATTGCCGATGCCCTCCTTCAAGAAGATCGGCTGCCCGTGAACCCAGGTTGCGGTGCAGCAATGTGGGGGAAAATCCTGAATCGCGCAAGGCTGCTGCAATCTCTTCTGCAACAAAAACCGAACGATGTCGTCCACCGGTGCAGCCGAATGCAATGTGCACATAGGCCTTTCCCTGTTCCCGGTAACGCGGAAGCAGCATCAGGATAAGATCCCGGATCCGCTCGTATGCCTCGGGAAAGGCGGGGTCCCGGCGAATGTGTTCACCGACTTCCCTGTCCTTTCCGGTAAGCGGGCGAAGCCGGGGGAGCCAATGCGGATTGTCCAGGAAACGCATGTCGAAGACCAGATCGGCGACCGGCGGCATTCCCCGCGAGAAGCCGAAGCTCGATACCGTAACTGTCATCGCCTGCTTGTCAGCGGGTGCGAATCTCTCGCGAATCACCTGTTGCAGGTCGTTGCTCGTCGTTTCCGACGTATCGATAATCATGTCCGCCCATCGCCGCAGCGGCTCGAACAATTCGCGTTCGGCGGCAATGCCCGAAGCGGCCGGCATGTCAGTGGCCAACGGGTGACGTCTGCGGGTCTCGTTGTAGCGGCGTTCGAGTTCGCGGTCAGAGCAGTCGAGGAAAAGGGTCGTCAGTTCCAGATCCTCCCGTTGCGTAAGGCCCTTGACCAGTTCGATTATGTCGTGCGGGTTGAACCCGCGAGTGCGGGAATCGAAACCTATGGCAAGCGGAGCGGGCACGTCGGAGCTTGCCGGGCCGGTGCTGTCGATCAGGCGTTCGAGCAAGCGGATGGGAAAATTATCGATCGTTTCCCAGCCGAGGTCCTCAAGGGCACGCAGCACTGTCGATTTCCCCGCACCGAGCAAGCCGGTGACCAGCAGGATGCGCTGCCTATCGCCTATGTCCTGAGACTCGTCGGCCATGGGCGGACGCTTTTGCGCCTGTGTCGGAGGAAAGGAAAGAGGCGGGAGCGAATTGTCCCCTTGCGGTACTCAGTCGATACCCTTTCCAAATCGCGCCAGC
The DNA here is from genome assembly GCA_020446575.1 of Novosphingobium sp. Lineage (GTDB taxonomy): Bacteria > Pseudomonadota > Alphaproteobacteria > Sphingomonadales > Sphingomonadaceae > Novosphingobium. Next base: position 9,946 of record JAGREL010000084.1, read on the forward strand.
GCCAGTTCCGCCTTGAGAGCGAGCGCCGGGCTGTTGGGCCAGAGCCGCAGCATGGGAAGCGGGATACTCTCGATTTCCACGGTATCGGGTTCCTCGACGTAGCGTGGCGCCGCTTCGTCCAGTCGGATGACGAGAGACACGGCGGCACCTTCGCAAACGGGCATCTCGATCAGACCGAGATTGCGGACTTCCAGAAGCCCGCGCGTCTTGGGATGAGGGCGGGCGAGGAGTAGCCCGTTTTCGGCGTCGAGCAGCAGCGAATCGTCGCCGACCAGTGCGGCGCCGCGATCGATCAGCATCAGTGCAAGGCTCGACTTGCCGCAGCCTGGCGGCCCTTCGATGAGCAGCGCCCGCCCGGCGATGGCCACGCAACTCGCCTGTCGGGCCGGCATCAGTCTCTGTCCCAGGCCGGCAGGTCGATCAGGAGTCGCGCACCCGGCTTGCCGTCGATGCGGTCCTGCGCCGTCAGCGTGCCGTCATGTGCCTCGACGATGGTCCGCGCGATCGCGAGGCCAAGGCCGCTATGGCTGCCAAAGTCCTCACCGACGGGCCGCAGGGAGTGGAAGCGCTCGAAAACCTTTTCGCGCGCTTCCGCGGGAATGCCGGGTCCATGATCGGAAACGGAGATTTCGATGTGGTCGTCGTCGCGCGCCAATTCGACTTCGACCGAGGCTCTGTCCGGTGAGAAGGAGACTGCGTTGTCGAGCAGGTTTTCAAGCACTCGCTCAAGGCGTGTTGCGACGCCTGCGACGCGCTTGTCCGCTTGGCCTGCTTGCGAAACGATGATTCTGCAAACGCCACTCACGCCGCGGCTTTCCCGTTCGGCGACGAGCGCAGTCACGAGCTTGACCATGTCCACGGGTTCGAATGTCGCTCGGCTCAGCTCGGCGTCGACGCGACTGGCATCGGCGATTTCCGTTACCAGCCAGTCGATCCGCTGCACGTCGTGGGCGGCTATGTCCATCAGTTGCCGGCGCAACAGCGGATCATCTACCTTGGTTAGCGATTCAAGTGCGCTGCGCAGCGAAGCCAGCGGATTCTTGAGCTCATGCACGACATCGGCGGCGAAGCTTTCCACTGCGTCGATGCGCTGGCGCAGCGCTGCGGTCATGTCGGAAATGGCGCGTGCCAGAAGACCGATCTCGTCGCGTCGGTCGGGAAGGCGGGGCACGACGACTTCGCGGTCGCGGCCAAGCCTGACGCGGACGGCCGCTCGCACCAACGAACGCAACGGCTGTACGATGGTGCGTGCCAGGAAGAGCGACAGCAGGATCGAAATGGCCAACGCGGCACCGACGATGATCGCCAGGGTCTGACGTGCGTCGCGGACATTCTGGGTAATGTCCGGCGCATTGCGCGTTGTGAGCAAGACTTCTCCGCTTTCTCCTACCAGAGCCGCCGCGGTAATAACCGGCGTACGGTCCGGAGCGAGGCGCTGGTGGACGGTTGTCTCGCCGCTCTCAATTGCGTCCTGGATTTCTGGCCAGGATTCGGCCCCCGGCGTTTGCGGATCCTGATAGTCGGGAATGGGCGGAGCGCCGATCAGGAAATCCATGCCCCGGTCAAGCGCGCGAGCGGCATGCTGATACCAGGGCTCGCTGTCGGGATCGACGAAAGTGAAGGAGGGGTCAGCCAGTTCGAAGCTGTCGGCAAGGAGAGTGCCGTCCACGTCGTACAGCCGCAACCGCAGCATTCGGTCGGTGCCGATCTTCGCAAGCAGGGAGACACGTTGTACCTTCGAGGCGCCAGCGAGCGCATCCGCCGTGATTTCCGCTTCGGCACGCGCCAGGCTGAAGCGCTCTGCAATCAATTGGTTCCGATAATTGTCGATATAGAACAGGCTGCCGGCAAGCAGGCCCAGTGCGATGATGTTCACGGCCAGGATGCGCGCAGTGAGCGATACCGGCCTGGCAGAGAACAGGCGGCCGCCAGCGGAGCCGGCTCGGGCTTTAGTCATCGGTGAAGGAATAGCCGGCACCATAAAGCGTATCGATCGCGGAAAATTGCGGATCGACGACGCGGAACTTGCGGCGCAGGCGTTTGATATGGCTGTCTATGGTGCGATCGTCGACGAAAACGTCCTCACTGTAGGCGGCATCCATCAATTGGTTGCGGCTCTTGACCACGCCCGGGCGCATCGCCATCGCCTCGAGTATAAGGAATTCGGAGACGGTGAGAGACACCGGCTTGCCGTCCCAGGTCACGCGGTGACGGGCCGGGTCCATCACCAGCCTGCCGCGCACCACCGGCTCGGGCGTTCCCTCCTGTGGATGATCCTCGGTCTCTGACCGTACCAGCTCGCTGCGTCGAAGGATGGCGCGGATGCGCGCGACGAGCAGACGCTGGCTGAACGGCTTGGCGATGTAGTCGTCCGCACCGAGCGCGAGCCCGAGCGCTTCGTCGGGCTCTTCATCCTTCGATGTAAGGAAGATCACCGGCAGTGCCGATTTTTCACGCAGTCGCTGCAGCAGCTGAAGCCCGTCCATACGCGGCATCTTGATATCGAAGATGGCGAGATCCGGCGGATTATCCAGGAGCGCGCGCAAGGCGGTGTCTCCATCGGCATAGACTCTGGTGGCGAATCCTTCCGCCTGAAGGGCGATCGAGACGGTGGTAAGGATGTTCCGGTCGTCGTCGACCAGGGCAATGCATTGCTGCCTGTCTTGCTGCGCAGCATCGACCGGTATCGTCAGTATCTGGTTTGGCGGTGGTTCGGCCATTGTCACCTTGGCGTTGGTCCCGGTTCGAGCGTATTACGGGTAACGCTTCTCGAGGCTGCTGACAACGCGTCACCAAGTTGCGGCAACGCTTCATAAAGGGGTTGTAGACAATGGTTCGAGCCACCAAATTGACGAAATTCCGTTGCTCGACTATGCGCGCCTCGATTCTCGCATGTTCGTGCACGACCGCTGGCGGGCTTTCATTAGTTCGCGGCCCCCCAGGGAGATTACGTTGACCACCGCTTCGCTTTTTTGTCCGCTTGACCGTCAGGGTATTGTTACCGACGCAGTCATCCATGCCAATCTCGGTACGGCTCCGCTCGTCGAACATGCCGTCAGGAATGGCGAAGGCACGCTGGCCGCCGATGGACCGCTGGTGGTTGCGACCGGCAAGCACACCGGCCGCTCTGCAAAGGACAAGTTCATCGTTCGCGATGATGAGACGGTCGATACGGTCTGGTGGGGCAAGACCAACGTGCCGATGTCTCCCGAACATTTCGCAGCGCTGAAGGAGGATTTCCTGGCGGCGCTGGCGACCAAGGAACAGCTTTATGTCGCCGACCTGTTCGGCGGGTCGCAGCCCGAGCATCGCGTCAACGTGCGCGTCATCAACGAACTGGCCTGGCACAACCTGTTCATCCGC
>JAGREL010000085.1 GCA_020446575.1 Novosphingobium sp.
GTCGTCGACTTGCCGGTACCGCCCTTCTCATTGGCAAAGACAATCCGGTGTGCAGACACTGTTCGCTTTCTCAAAGACTTGCTGGCCAGCCGATGCCGGCGCTAGGCAGACATGGCAAGCCGATGAAGCGGTAATATCCAAGGGGCAGGTCCCATGCAAACCATCCAGAGTCTCGATCCACTGCGAAATGCAGTCGAAACGCTCCGCGCCGACGGCGAACTGGCGCTGGTCCCGACCATGGGCGCGTTGCACGAAGGCCACCTCACTCTGGTGCGCGAAGCGAAGGCGCGTGCGGCGCACGTCGCCGTCTCGATCTTCGTCAATCCGCGTCAGTTCGGCGCCAACGAGGATCTCGACGCCTATCCGCGCCGGCTGGAACGCGATTGCGCCATGCTCGAAGGGGAAGGCGTCTCGCTCGTCTGGGCACCCTCGGTCGAGGTGATGTATCCGGAAGGCTATGCCACCAATATCTCCGTCTCCGGCGTGAGCGAGGGGCTGTGCGGCGCATCGCGGCCCGGCCATTTCGACGGCGTCGCCACGGTCGTGTGCAAGCTGTTCAACCAGGTACGCCCCGATCTCGCCTTCTTCGGCGAGAAGGACTGGCAGCAGCTCGCCGTGATCCGCCGCATGGCGCGCGACCTCGATCTGGTTCGTCCCCATGCCGACCGGATCTTCGGCGTGCCCACGGTGCGCGAGGCGGACGGCCTCGCGATGAGTTCGCGCAACGCCTATCTCTCTCCCAACGAGCGCGCCAAGGCTGCCGCGCTGCCGCAGGCGATGCATGAGGCGATCGGGAAGATCGAAGGCGGCAGCGAAGTGGCCGCGACACTCGGCCACCTCGCGCTGGAACTGCTCGACAGGGGATTTGCCTCGGTCGACTATGTCGAACTGTGCGATGCCTCGTCGCTCGAGCCGATGAGTGCCCTGACAGGCAAACCCGCGCGGCTGCTGGTCGCCGCCCGAATCGGCCCCGCCCGACTGATCGACAACATGGCCGTGAACGGCGCGCATTAACCAGGACTTCGTCATTTGCGGTTCACGAAAACCGGCGTATGAATCGCCTGACGGCGCCGGCCAATGCAATTGGCATTGGAATCTCACGCCTTTTATGCAATCCGCGCCTCCGGCAGCAGGGAGACTGGTAATGAAGAAGATCATCTTTGCAGTGGCCGCGGCAGCGGTGGCGCTGAGCGGAACCACCGCATCCGCGAAATCCTCCGGACGCAAGGAACAGGAACGCGGCACGCAGGAAATTCCCGTCTGCTCGCGCAACCTCGGCGTGATCGCCATTGTCGAGCCCGACGACAAGTGGTGGCGCCAATTGGAACTCGGCAGCCCCGAGGAGATCCTGCGCATCTTCGTGCAGCGCTCGCGCTGCTTCACGCTTGTCAATCGCGGGCGCTCTTTGCAGAGCCGGGCGATGGAGCGCGCACTGGCAGACTCCGGAGAGCTGCAGCGCGGATCGAATATCGGCCGAGGCCAGGTGCTTGCTGCCGACTATTTCCTTGAACCCAACATCGTCAGCGCCAACCGCAATTCCGGCGGCAACTCGCTGGGCGGCGTGCTGGGCGGCGTCGGCGGCCTGTTCGGTCGCGGCTTCGGCGCAGTCGCCGGCGGCATCAACGTCAAGAAGCGCGAAGCCAATGTCACCCTCTCGGTGGTGAATGCGCGCACGACCGTGGAAGAAGCCCTTGTCGAAGGCTACGCCCGCAAGTCCGACCTGAGCTTCGGTGCCGGCGGCGGCGGCTTCTTCGGCGGTACCTTTGCCGCCATCGGCGGCGGCGGATACCAGAATACCGAGATCGGCCAAGTCATCGTGCTGGCCTATCTCGATGCATACAAGCAGATGGTCTCGCAGCTCGGCGGCCTGCCGGAAGACGCATCGCTCGACGCACCTCCCGCCGAATAACGCCACGGCGAACGGCACAAGGCCGAACAGACAAGGGGCGGGCCTGCGCGGGCTCGCCCTTTTTGCTGTCCTGAAGTGAAGGTCGTTACCGGCCTACTTCGCGCTGTCCGTAACAAGGATGCGCCAGGCTGACTGTCGACCGTCCTTGTCGAGAAGGAAGCAACCGGGAACGATCTCAAAGAGCAAAGTGGAAGTGGCGATCGTCTGGACTACGAGCCCGCCCCACCATCACTCCGGATATCGGCGAGAAGGCCTGCAATGCTTTCCGGGATTCCACGCATTTCGGTTCCGGCGTTCAGGGTAAAGGCGGGAACTTTGCGCACCAGCGCGGAAAGCCTTTCCATCGTATCTTTTCCGTCGCCGGGAAGCTGCAGCATCGTGCTTGGCGCCAGCGCTCTGAGGGCCGCGATCGAACTCGACGGCTCAATCGTGGTTTCGGGTCTGCCAGTCACCCGGGGCACCAGGATCGCGCGGAGAGGAAATCCCGAAATGATTCTATCCCGGTAAGCGTCCTGCAAGAAAATCAGAGCCTTTTGCCGGTGCGTCTCGGAACGGTTGGCCACCAGGGGAAGCAGGTGCCCGAAACGCGTGAAATCTGCTTCGCCCTTGAGCTTGGCCGAACTGTACAGGCTGTGCACGTGCGGCTGGCCGGAACCATCGATAAGGCTATAGTCGTCACCGGCGTAGCGCAGGCGACCCTCGCTGAGGCAAGCCAATGCCGAAGTCGATTTTCCCGATCCGCTCTTGCCGGCGAATATCACGCCGCCGTCTTCGGTTCCTACCGCGCCGGAGTGGACCAGGAACATCCCGCGTAGCTTGGCCCATTCGTTCAGAATTATCCGGAGCGGCGTGCCCCAGTCCCAGACCGGAATGCGGCTCACGTCCCTGGTCCAGTAAAGGGCTATCGAGCGCTGCGGATCGAACAGGCTGACAATAACGGGATCCAGATGCATGATCGCCCGGATCCGGTCGCCATGGAAGTCGTTCATCTCATTGCGCGGGCCGAGAAAGTCGAAACAGTGCATTTCCGCGAAATGCAGGTAGCGTGAAACAAGCCGCGGCAGCGACGTCCCGGTCGACTCGTCGTCCCAGGCATGGATGGTGAGCGCCGGCTCCCGCGGGGCTTCAGCAACGAGATGATTCAGCGCCGTCGGCAGCTTTTCGGCGAAGCCGCGCCCGGCAATGCGAAGCCGGACATCGTGTCCGGCGATCGAATAATCGTAACTCGTATGACCGGCATTGTCTTCGGCCCGGTTCGCGCCGACCAACATGGCGTCGAAAAACGCGAGCTGATCTGCTGCCTCGTGAGCGCTCGTCATGACTGGTCGGATCCCAGTGCGGCCGCCGGAGCCGAGTTGGCAAGATATTCCCGCAAGACATCGTCCGCCGGGCCGATCGCCCGCAAGCCGGCCTTGTCGAGCCAAAGCGCCCGGTCGCAGTTCTCCGAAATCTTCTCCGAGGCGTGCGAGGAGAGCAGCACCGCTGTCCCGTTGCGCATCAGCGCCTGGATGCGTTCCAGGCAGGCATCCTGGAACAAGTGGTCGCCGACGAACAGGAACTCGTCGATCAGAAGAATGTCGGGATCGGCATGGGTCGCGATCGAAAAGGCCAATCGGGCCTTCATCCCGGTGCTATAGGTGCGGACCGGTGCATCGAGGAATTCGCCGATTCCGGTGAACGCCACGATCTGATCGGTGCGATCGTCTACCTGCATATTGGTGAGGCCGCTGAACAGTCCGGCCGTGCGAATGTTTTCCCGCCCGGTCAGCAAGGGATGCAGACTCATCCCCAGGTCGAGCAGGGCTCCGACCTGGCCGCGCAGCTGGATCGAACCTTCCTCCGGCTTCAGCAGGCCGGCCATCAGCGAAAGCAAGGTCGATTTTCCGGCGCCGTTGCGGCCGACGATCCCGATCATCTCACCGGGCGCGACCTCGAAGCAGATGTCCCGGAGAACCCAAAAAGCGTCGGCAGGCGCAGAGCGCCGCCAACCGGCCGTGATCGTTTCCATGAGAGGCTGGTAGGGCGAGGATCGATAACGACGGAATCGCTTCCCCAGCTTTTCCACTTTCACCGCGGGAATCATTCGATATCCTCGATGAAACGAAACCGTCGCGCCTCGAAAAACCGATAGCCGACTACCAGCACTATCGCAGAACCCGCCGCTACGCCGATCAAGGCCGGCCAGTCGGGCCAGACACCGTCAATGAAGATGGCGCGGTATCCGCGAATGAGGTGAGTAAGCGGATTGGCTGCGTACAAGATCTGGAGGACGCGCGGAAAGTTGTCCGTGGCGTACAGGATCGGCGTCAGGAAGAAGAGGAAGCGCAAGGCCACGGACAGCAGGTGCTTGGTGTCGTAGAAACTGACCGAAAGGGCCGCGAGCGGAAAGGCCAGGGCCAGTGTCAGCAGGCCCTGGACCAGAAGCAGCAGCGGCAATGCGAGCACCGGCCAGCCGAGCGGTATCTGGAAGTAGACGAGCAGCGCCGCCAGAATCGAGAGCGACAGGAGAAAGTGGGCCTGCCCCATCACCACGAACACCAGCGGCATCATCGCCGGCCGAAAGCCCGGCTGATAAAGGACGTACCGGGTATTGACGATCGATGCGGATGCCATGGTCAGCGATTCGCTGAAGGCGTTCCAGCACAGCAGGCCGCAGCACAGAAACACCGGATAATAGAGCGTGTCGACAGCCAGTACGCGCCCGAGGACCACCGTGAAGATCACCAGCTGCACGATCGGATTCACGAGAGTCCACGCCATGCCGATCATCGAGCGCTTGTGAAGCAGCCGCAGTTCAACCGCGACAAGGTGGAGAAACTGATCGCCGAGGTTGCGCCATTGCTTCCACGAAAGGGGACTTTCATGAGCCTGCCGCCAGCGCAGCGTGTCCGCCTTGTCAGGCGAGGCTTGAGAGGATGCGATCATCGGTCTGTCAGCCACGGGCGGCTCCGGTGAACATCGGCCCGAGCCATCGGCGGCATGCCGCCTTGATCTTGAGCGGCAAGGTCTCGCAGGCCTGGCGGTAACGGATGAGTTCGCCATGGGAAATCGCCATTCGGCGAAGTTCCGGCAACACCCAGGCTGGAAGTTCGAGAGCCAGTTCAGTCTCCAGGAATGACAGAATGTTCCGCAACGGCAGGATGTGTTCGAATCGCTGAGCCTGGGCAACCAGGCGATTCCAGTCCGTCTCCGAGCCGATGGAGCGCGCAAGCACATAAGCGTCGACGCACGATGACAACCGCAGCTTGTCTGCCCGGAAGACGTCCGCGCTCAGACACAACAGCTGCTCTACCGGCCCCAGTATCGAAATCGATTGACCCTTGAACTCGACCGGCCGGGTTTCACGCAGGACCTGCGCCTCGGTCGCCTCCTGCGGCCGTGCGATGAAAAGGTTTACCCAGATCCGCAGGCTTGCGTCCATCGGACCCGCAAAGACCATGCATGAGAGCGATGATGCAGATACGAAGGACTTGTCCTCCCGCGCCTGCCACCCATCGTCGATCGCGGCATCGATGCTGGTGTTCCATGCGGACGCGGGCACCGAAATGTCGACGCAGTTGATCGGCCGATGGCCGACATCGGCGTAGTATCCCAAGGCCAGACAGGCATCGTAGAGCAGGACGGCGGGAACGGCTGCGGCGGCCATGCGAGCCAGCAGAGGCTGAATTCGGCTCAGAGCGACCTGGTTGGCATACCAGGTCCGCTTGTAGACGCCCCGCAGGATCGTTGTATCGGACACGCTCAGATCGGCCGGGATGTTTGCATAGAGCGGCCCGAAAAGCGCCTGCGACGACAGGCCGGCCGTCTCGAGCCGGTTGTCCGCTATCCACTGCTCCCATGCTTGCCGCGCCACCGGCTGGCGCTGGGTAGCCGCAAGCAGAAGCTGGCGCTCGTCTGAAGAGAGGCGAAAGTAGCCGGCGCCCATGTCATCCGTCACCCGCCGGCCATTCCACGCCTGCGGTCGAGGCCCCGCTTGATGGCCCGGACATATTCAACGCGATTGTCGCGATCGGTATACCCCATATTGTTGCCGTGAATGCGCCGCATGCAAACGACGTCTTCCAGCATGAGTTCTTCAAGACCGGAATCCCGGGCCCGCATATACCCCTCGATGAAATCGCCCATCTGCGCTTCCGGCGCGAATGGTCCCGCGCGCCGGA
>JAGREL010000434.1 GCA_020446575.1 Novosphingobium sp.
ATCGACTACATCCGCACCTGCTACCGCGAGATGGGCATTGCGGACCACATGCGCTTCGAGGAGGAAGTCGACCGCGCGGTGTGGGACAAGGACGAGGCGCTCTGGCACGTCACCGTGCGCCGCAAGGACGGTTCCGAATACCGGATCGACGCCAATGCCGTGGTCAGCGCGACCGGCCTGCTCAATCGCCCGTCCATCCCCGACTTCCCCGGCATGGATACCTTCAAGGGCCCCATCTTCCATTCGGCGCGGTGGGACCATTCGGTGGATCTGGCCGGCAAGAACGTCGTCCAGGTCGGCACCGGCGCATCGGGCATGCAGCTTGGCCCGAAAGTCGCGGAAGTCGCCGGGAAGCTGACGATCTTCCAGCGTTCGCCGCACTGGGCGCGCTACAACCCGCTGCTCTACGCCACGGTGAGCGACGCGGTGAAATGGGGGCTGGCAAACGTTCCCTTCTACAACAAGTGGTATCGCTTCCAGCTGCTCTGGGCGACATCGGACCTCGTCCTGCCGACGCTGAAGAAGGATCCGGACTGGCCCGAGCACGAAACGTCGCTGAACGCCGCGAACCAGGCAGTCCGCGAGCTGCTGATCGCGCACATACGCAAGCAGCTGAACGGCGACGAAGAGCTGATCGCGAAAGTGATCCCGAAGTTCCCGCCTTACGGCAAACGCATGCTGCGCGACAGCAACTGGTACAGCGCGCTGACCCGCGACAATGTCGAGCTGGTCACCGGCTCGGTGGAGCGCATTACCGAGACCGGCGTGGTCGACAAGGACGGCATCGAGCACCCCGCGGACCTCATCATCCTTGCCACCGGCTTCAAGGCCCAGGCGCCGCTGTTCCCGATGGAAGTGGTCGGCACGAACGGTTCGATCCGCGACCACTGGGGCGAAGACAACCCGCGCGCGCATCTCGGCATCACCGTTCCGGAGTTCCCCAACTTCTTCATTCTCTACGGTCCCGGCACCAACGGCGGACACGGCGGCAGCGCGGTCTATAATTCGGAATGCCAGGTCCGCTATACGATGCAGGCGCTGCGCGAGATCATCGAGCGCGGCGGCGGAGCCGTGGACGTGCGCGAGGAACCGTTCGAGGCCTATCAGAAGCGAGTCGACGACGAACACGCCCAGCTCGTCTGGACGCATCCCGGCGTCAAGAACTGGTACCGCAACAAGGCGGGGCGTGTGGTGACCAATTCGCCGTGGCCGCTCAGCAAGTACCGCAACCTGACCGCCGAGTTCGACCCTTCCGAATACAGCTACACGCCCGCGCCGGAGCGCGCGGAGGCCGAGAAGAGCGCGTGAGCCTCGACCCGCTACTCAGGCCGCGCTCGATTGCGGTAGTCGGCGCGTCGGACAATCCCAAGCGGATCGGCGGGGTGCCGGTGGACCTGCTGATCCGTGCCGGATTCGGGAAGCTCTATCCGGTCAATCCCAAGAACGAGACGGTTCAGGGCCTGACGGCATATCCGGACATCGAATCGGTGCCCGAAGTCGTCGACCTCGTGATCATGGCGCTCTCGGCGGATGCCACCCTGCCTTATCTCGAGCGCTGCCACGCGGTCGGCATCCCGGCAGCGCTTGTCTATGCTTCCGGCTATGCCGAGACCAACGAGGCAGAGGGGGTCGCCAAGCAGGACGCGCTGATGGAATTCGCCCGCCGCGCCGGCATGCGGATCGCCGGTCCGAACGCGATGGGCAACGCCAATTTCACCGATGCGATCTTCACCAGCTTCGGGCAGTCGTTCCAGCCGGGCGAGCCGGCCGGCAACTGCGCGCTGGTCACCCAGAGCGGAAACATGTGCGCGACCCTGTTCCGCACCGCCCGGCGCGCCGGCGTCACCTTCAGCCACGTCATCAACACCGGCAACGAAGCCGGGATCGAGCTGAGCGACTATC
>JAGREL010000086.1 GCA_020446575.1 Novosphingobium sp.
ATCCAGCACCCCTACGAAACCTTCGAGGTGGTGATCGATTTCCTGCGCCAGGCGGCGGCCGATCCCGATGTCGTGGCGATCAAGCAGACGCTCTACCGTGCCGGCAAGCAGTCGGCCGTCATTTCCGCGCTGATCGCCGCGGCCGAGGCGGGCAAGTCCGTGACTGCCGTGGTCGAGCTGAAAGCCCGGTTCGACGAGGAACAGAACCTGCTGTGGGCTTCGCAGCTTGAGCGCGCGGGCGTGCAGGTGATCTATGGCTTCGTCGACTGGAAGACCCACGCCAAGATCTCGCTGGTGGTGCGCCGCGAAGGCGAAGGCTACCGCACTTACTGCCACTTCGGGACAGGCAATTACCATCCGGTCACCGCCCGCATTTATACCGACCTCAGCTTTTTCACTGCCGATCCCAAGATGGCGCACGATGCGAGCCGGCTGTTCAACTTCATTACCGGCTATGTCGAGCCCAAGAAGATGGAAATGCTCGCGATTTCACCGATTGGGCTGCGCGAGAAGCTCTACGAATGCATCGATGCCGAAATCGCCAATGCCAAGATCGGCAAGCCGTCCATGATCTGGGCGAAGATGAATTCGCTGACCGATCCCGACCTGATCGACCGGCTGTATGCGGCCAGCCAGGCCGGTGTGCGCATCACCACGGTGGTGCGCGGCATCTGCTGCCTGCGTCCCGGCGTGGCGGGCCTTTCGGAAAACATCACGGTCAAGTCGATCATCGGCCGTTTTCTCGAGCATAGCCGGATCTGGGCTTTCGCTGCGGGAATGGAACTGCCCAACCGCAGGGCGCGCGTGTTCATCACTTCGGCAGACGGGATGACCCGCAATCTTGACCGCCGGGTGGAGCTGCTGGTGCCGATCCGCAACCGCACCGTGCACGATCAGGTGCTGGGCCAGGTAATGCTGGCGAACCTGCTCGACACCGAGCAGAGCTGGATTCTGGGGCCCGACGGTGTCTACCGGCGCGTGGGCGAGAGCGAGAACCCCTTCAATCTGCACAGATATTTCATGACCAACCCGTCGCTGTCGGGACGCGGCGCCTCGCTTGCCAGCGGGCGCAAGGTGCCGAAGCTGTCCCTGCGTCGTGGAAACATCTGAGCGCGCTTCTTCCCCCGGCATCGCGACTGCAATACGGAGCTGGCATGAGCGATCAGCGCGCCATCATCGACATCGGATCGAACACCGTCCGGCTGGTCGTCTACAACGGTCCGGCGCGCGCGCCGGCGGTATTGCTCAACGAAAAGGTCACGGCGAAGCTCGGCAGGGACGTCGTCAAGACCGGCCTGCTGTCGGAAAAGGCGATGGGGCTGGCGCTTTCCGCGCTGGCCCGCTTCGCGGTATTGTTGCGGCAAATGGGCGTCAGCGACGTGGATGTCGTTGCGACCGCCGCGGCGCGCGATGCGCAGAACGGGCCGGAATTCCTCGATGAGGTAGCGAAGCTCGGCTTTGCGCCTCGCCTGCTTTCAGGTGAGGAGGAAGCGCGAACCAGCGCGCTGGGTGTGATCGCGGCCTTTCCCGGTGCGTGCGGCGTTGCCGGAGACCTGGGCGGTGGCAGCCTCGAACTCACGGCCATCGGCAGCGGAGAATGCGGCCGGGGCATCACCCTGCCGTTCGGCACGTTGCGCCTGCCCGATTTGCGTGCCGAAGGCGAGGCCACGCTGTCCTCTCAGGTGCGCAAGGCCCTGCGTTCGGCCAAGTGGGAAGACGGCCGCGGAGAAACGTTCTTCCTGGTCGGCGGTTCCTGGCGGGCGCTCTCGCGCTATGCGATGTATCAGCTCGGCTGGCCGCTCGACGATCCGCACGGCTTCGAGATCGCGCCCGATGAGGCGATCAAGCTTTGCCGCAAGGCGGCGCAGGGCAAGTTCGACGCCAACATGCCCAGAATCTCGTCCTCGCGACTGGCAACCTTGCCCGATGCGGCGGCCCTGCTCGGCCAGCTGGTGCGCGTGATCGAGCCGTCCCGGCTGGTTTTCTCTTCCTGGGGCCTGCGCGAAGGGCTGCTTTACAGCAAGCTCGACAAGGCGACGCGGGCGCAGGATCCGATGCTGGCCGGCGTGACCGCCTTTTCGGAGGGGCTGGGCGTGTCCCCGTCGACGGCGACGATGGTGGCCGGCTGGACTGCGGGCGCGAACCCGACCGGGTTCAGCGGCGACGGCAAGCTGCGCCTTGCCGCGACCATGCTGGCGCTTGCAGCGATGCAGAGCGAACCCAATCTCAGGGCCGAACAGGCGATGAGCTGGGCCTTGCGCAAGCGCTGGATCGGGCTTGATGCCAGGGGCCGCGCGCGGATGGCAATGACGGTGCTGGCCAATTCCGGGCGTATCGCGATCCCCGAGGAATTCGCGCCACTGGCATCGGAAGAAGAGCTAAAGCAGGCGATCGGCTGGGGGCTGGCCATTCGCCTGTGCCGGAAGCTGACGGGCAGTGCACCGCATGCCATTTCCGGCACCTCGCTCGTGCGCGACGACGAACGGCTCCTGCTTGTCGTGCGCGAGCCGTTTCACGCCCTGTTTACCGACAGCGTCGGCAAGGACCTGCGCTGGCTAGCCGAATGGCTGGAAGTCGACCCTTCGGTTGAATTCTCTCGGGAAAGTGTCCGAGTGTAACGAAACTGCCTTCGTTCCGTCATTTTCGCGAAATGCATTGTTGCTATGCAGCATTATGCAATTGGCGAAGGTGACTGCCGATGCTGTTTGACGACAGCGGCCTCGTGGCCAGAAAAGACAGCCGCCCAGGCGATTTGGCGAAAATCCCTGAATGGCTCAATTTGCCCGATCCCAAACCATTCCGTCCAAAGCGAAAATACCGAACGGTCTGGATTTCGGACATCCATCTCGGCACGCGGGGTTGCAATGCCGACATGCTGGTCGATTTCCTCCGCTCGGTCGAATGCCAGACACTTTATCTGGTGGGCGACGTGGTTGATGGATGGCGGCTGAAAAAAGGCTGGTACTGGCCGGATGCGCACAACGAAGTGGTCCGCCGGGTGCTCAAGATGGCGCATCGCGGCACCAGGGTGGTGTTCATTGCCGGCAATCACGACGAGATATTGCGCGACTATGCCGGGCTCACGTTCGGCGGGGTCGAGCTGGTGCTCGAAGCGGTCCATGTCACTGCCGACGGGCGGCGCCTGCTGGTGACGCATGGCGACAGTTTCGATGGCGTCGTCCTCTATGCCCGTTGGCTCGCTTTCCTTGGCGACAAGGCATACGAGTGGCTGCTGCGCGCCAATATCCTGTTCAACGCGATCAGGCGGCGCCTGAAGATGCCTTACTGGTCGCTGTCATCCTATCTCAAGCGGCGCGTCAAGAACGCGGTGCAGTATGTCTGCAGCTACGAAGAGGCTGTCGCCCATGAAGCGCTGAGCCGGGGCCTCGACGGCATTGTCTGCGGCCATATCCATTGCGCCGAGATCCGCGATTTCGGCGGGATCACCTATTACAACGACGGCGATTGGGTCGAAAGCTGCACCGCGCTGGTCGAGGATGCCCAGGGGCAGATGAGCATTATCGACTGGGCGCGCGAGACGTCCGGTGCCGACAAGCCCGAACGCTCGCTGGAGCAGACTGCATGAGACTTGCGATTGCGACCGATGCCTGGTTTCCCCAGGTCAACGGTGTCGTGCGCACGCTTGCCGCGACCGTGGCCGAACTCGACCGGCGCGGCTACGAGACCGAACTGGTCACGCCCCAGCGGTTCCTGACCGTACCGATGCCGGGCTATTCCTCGATCCGCCTCGCCATGGCGCCGCGCTTCGGCCTGCGCCGGATGCTCGATGCCTATGAGCCGGACATCGTCCATATTTCCACCGAAGGCCCGATCGGCTGGAGCGCGCGCGGCTGGTGCCTGTCGCGCGGCGTGCCTTTCACCACGGCCTTCCACACGCGTTTTCCCGAATATGCCTCGGTCAGGACCGGCATCAGCGCCGAGCGGTTCTGGCCGATCATGCGCCGCTTTCACGCGCCCAGTCGCGCCGTGCTGGTCGCGACCGAAAGCCTGGCCGGCGAACTTGCGGGGCGCGGGATCGCGCATAGCTGCCGTTGGAGCCGGGGCATCGATCACTGGCTGTTCCGCGCCGGAGGAGAACTGCACCCCGCGCTTGAAGACCTGCCGCGCCCGATCCTGCTCAACGTCGGTCGCGTCGCACCGGAAAAGAACCTCGAGGCTTTCCTCGATGCGAGCGTTGCCGGAACCAAGGTGGTGGTCGGCGACGGCCCGACGCTCGACGACATGCGCCAGCGCTATCCGCAGGCGGTCTTCCTCGGCGCGCTGTCGGGCGAAATGCTCGCGGCGGCCTATCGCAGCGCCGATTGCTTCGTCTTTCCCAGCCGAACCGACACTTTCGGCCTCGTCGTCATCGAGGCGCTGGCAAGCGGCGTTCCCGTCGCCGCCTACCCGGTCACCGGACCGATCGACATATTGGGGCCGGACGGGCGCGGCGTGGACGGCGATCTGTCTTCGCCCGCCGGCGTGCTCGACGAAGATCTGACCCGCGCGATTGAAAAGGCGCTCACGCTCGACCGGAAAGCTGCTGCGGCGCTCGGCGCGCGCTTTACCTGGGAAGCTGCCACCGACCAGTTCCTGGGTGCTGTCGAGAATGCGGCCGGCCAGAGCGAGGCCGCGCAAAAGCTTGAGCCTGCCTAAGCCGGAACACCCGAGGCATTCCTTTAAGCTGACGCGAATTGAGACCCCGGAGCGCAGCCCGCTGGCCGAGCTGCATTCACGTTTCGAACCTGCCTGCTAGTTTCCCGGCGCGGGACTTCTGCTATCGAATGCGAAAAACCGGATTCGATGGGGATGAGGATGCGTTTGGAAATGGGTAGTCTTGTCCGAAATCTTTGTTTTGCGATTGCCGCCCTGATGCTGGGGTCGGGACCTGCCGATGCCGCGCCGCCCGCCGAGGCGAAGCAGGAATCCGCAAGCGACTGGACTGGTCGGGCCCTCGATCCGGCAAAGGGGCCGTTCGCTGCCGGAGCGCAGATCTACAAGACCCGTTGCGCCGGCTGTCACGATGCCGGCGGCGGGCGCACGCCTCAGGTAATGCTGCTGCGCGACATGGCGCCCAGAGCGATCCACCGCGCGCTGACCGAAGGCGTGATGCGCGCTCAGGGTGCTTCGCTCTCCGCTGATCAGAAGGTCGCCGTTGCCGAATTCCTTGCGGGCCGCAAACTCGTGGCCGACGCGGATGCGCCCGCGATGAAGATGTGCGGGGGCAAGCATGCCCGGTTCGATCTCGGCGAGCCTCCGGTTTTCACCAACTGGGGTCTCGACAAGGCGGGCACTCACTTCATTCCAGCCGACGTTGCCAAGCTCGACCGGAACAACATCGGCAAGCTGAAGCTCAAATGGGCATTCGGATTTCCCGATTCCCGGCGCATGCGTTCGCAGCCGGCGCTTGCCGGCGGGGCGATCATCCTCGGCAACCACACCGGCACGGTCTATGCTCTGGATCGGGAAACGGGCTGCGTGCGCTGGACATTCGATGCCGATGCCGAAGTTCGCACGGGTGTGGTCGTCAGCCCGTGGCAGGCGGGCGACCGGAAAGCCATGCCCCTCGCCTATTTCGGCGACGTGCGCGGCAATGTCTACGCCCTGAGCGCGTCGACTGGCGAGCAGGTCTGGAAGATCGCCGCCGACAGCCACCCGGCAACCGTGATAACCGGGACCCCGGCGTTGCACGAAGGAACGCTGTATGTGCCCGTTTCCTCGATCGAGGAAGCCGCCGCGGCCGCTCCGGGCTATACCTGCTGCAGTTTTCGCGGTTCGATGATCGCGCTCGACGCAGCGACCGGAGCCCGGAATTGGAAGACCTATTTCGTCGGCGAACCCAAGCCGCCCGCCGGTGGCGGCATGTGGGGTCCGTCCGGCGTAGCCGTATGGAACAGTCCGTCGATCGATCCGGGGCGGGGGCAGCTCTATTTCGCAACGGGTGACAACTATTCGCATCCGACCACCGAGCTGAGCGATTCGATCGTCGCGCTCGATCTCGAGACGGGCAAGATCAACTGGCACTATCAGGCGCTTGAAGGCGATGCCTGGAACGTCGCCTGCTATGTCGGCACACCGAATTGTCCCGAAGATGCCGGGCCGGATTTCGATTTCGGTGCGGGCACGATTCTGACGCGCGGCAATGACGGGCGCGAACTGGTGCTGGCCGGCCAGAAGTCGGGGATCGCCTATGCCGTCGATCCCGATACCGGCAAGCTGGTGTGGAAGACCCGGGCCGGCCGCGGCAGCGAAGGCGGCGGCGTCCTGTTCGGAATTGCGGCAGCGGGCGGCCGTCTCTTCGTTCCGATAAACGACTTCGTTCAGCCGCCCGACGGCGGTTTCCCGGCCAGTCCCGGGCTTTATGCGCTTGACATCGCCAGCGGCGAGTTCGTCTGGAAGGCGCCGTCGCTTTATACTTGCGGGGGCCAGAAGAACTGCAGCCCCGGCTATTCCGGTTCGGTCTCGGCCACGCCCGACCTTGTCCTGGCGGGCAGCAACGATGCGCGGCTGAAGATCTTCGATCCCGCCTCGGGCGATGTTCTGTGGGAGATGGACGTCAACCGCGAATTCGATACGGTCAATGGCGTGCCGGCTCACGGCGGGACGGTCGGCGGCGGTGTCGCGCCGATTGCGTACAAAGGCATGCTGATCGTGCCTTCCGGTTACGGCTTCGCCAGCAAGTTGCCGGGCAATGTCCTGCTGGTATTCTCGACGGAATAGGCGATGGATCTCGATTTCGAGCTGCGCCCGGATCAGGGGTTGCCCCAGTCGGCATTCGACAGGCTGAGTGAGGCGGGACCGGTGGTGTGGAGCGAACCGCTCGCCGGCTGGATGGTCTCTTCCTATCAGGCCGTCAGGACCGTGCTGGGCGACGTGAAGCGTTTCACCATGGCCGGGACGCCCGTTGCCGAAACGCTCGGCAAGGAAGGCATGCTGGTCGACGACACGCCGTTTCACAATATCGTCCGGGCCGTCTGGGCACCGCATGTCTCGCGCGAGGCGTTGATGGCGCGCTCCGGTGAGTTGCAGGGCTTTGCCGCGCAGGTGCTCGAGGAGGTGCGTCTCCCGCTGGAAGCGGGCGAAGCGGTCAATCTCATTCCCGTCTTCCGCAATTTCGTGATGCAGTTCATCGCCAGCAGCTTCGACGTTCCGCGCGACAAGCTGAGGGTGTTCGAAGTCTGGAGCGAGCTTTCCGCCGATACGCCGGCTCTTGCGCTGGAAGAAGGCAGCGACGCCCAGCAAAGTCATCAGGCAGCGCAGAAAGCCGTGGTCGAACTCGTCCAGGCACAGATAGAAGACCGCAAGCAGCGCTTCGCCAGAGGCGAGAATCCGCAGGATCTGATCAGCCTAATGGTCGCCGCCGAGGGGCGTGACGGCTTCACCCGCTCGGTCGTCGCCGACAATCTGTTCAACTTCATTCTCGGCGCGATGGACACCACCGAGAAGTGGCTCGGCAACATCGTAGTCAAGCTGTGCGAGAGTCCCCGTCTGGCGGACGAGCTGCGCGCCGACCGCAGCCTGATCGAGGCTTTCAACGAGGAAGTCATGCGCGTCTATTCGGTGGCGCAGGCCGTGCAGCGGCGTGTGCGGGAAGGCGGCGCCGAGCTTGCCGGCCAGAACATGGCGGGCGGCGATCCGGTGTTCCTGCTGCTTGGCGCCGCCAATCGCGATGCGGCCGAATTCGAGGACCCCGACAGCTTCGACATGCACCGCACGAACAAGGCGCATCTCGGTTTCGGTTTCGGCTTTCATCACTGCCTTGGCGTCAATATCGCCAGACAGGAAGCGCGGGCCTTCGTCAGCGTGCTGCTCGATACTTTCCCGCAGTTGCGCGTCGCCGAGATCGACTATGGCCAGAGCTGGGCACTGTGGGGCCCGCGCGCGCTTCACGTCGCCCTGCCGGATCGCGACTGACAATTCACAGGATGGCGACAAAACCCGATCTCATCGATTTCGTGCGCGGCGATGCCACGGGGCTTTCGATCCCCGCCCATCCCGATGCCTTGCTTCGGGCCGGAGCCGGATTCCTGACCGAAGCATTCCGCGCCTATGGATCGCTTTCCCGGAACAATGCGGTTGCGCGCATCACCCGGGTCGAGCCCTGGCTGGCAGGCAATTCCGGCGAAAAGCTGGTGCTTTCGGTCGAGTACGAGCAGGAAGATTCCCGGCTGGATACCGAGCTGTTCGTCAAGTTCTCGCGCTATTTTCCGGACGCGTTCCGTGACCGGCGCCGCTATGAGCTGGAGCCGGAAGTCAGCTTGGCCGCGCTCTCGCGCCTGCCGGCTTTTCCCGTCACCGTCGCCAGGCCCTATTTCGCCGATTTCAACCACGAGACCGGCACGGGCGTGCTTATCACCCAGCGGATCGCGTTCGGCGAGAACGGTGTCGAGCCGTTGCACCGCAAGTGCATGGATCACGAGCTTGCCGATCCCGTGCCGTACTACCGGGCGACGGTGACGGCGCTGGCCCGGCTGGCCGGGGCGCACAAGGCAGGGCGGCTTTCACCGCAGGTCGAGGAGCTGTTTCCCTTCGATCTCGATGCCGCCATGGCCGAGATGCCGATTCCCTGGGACGAGGAGCAGATCGCCGAAAAGGCAGCTCTGATCGGCGAGTTTGCGAAGACCTGCCCGAAGCTCCTGCCCTCCAATGTCGCCAGCGAACAGTTCCTTGCCCGGCTGAAGCGCGATGCGCCGCGCTTCGTCCGCCACGAGCGCGCGATCAGGCGCTTCCTGCTGGGAAACCCGGACTACGTGGCGCTCACGCACTGGAATACCAATATCGACAACGCCTGGTTCTGGCGCGATGCGGACGGAACGATGCAATGCGGCCTGCTTGACTGGGGCATGGTCCGGCAAATGAACCTTGCCTACGGCTTGTGGGGTGGACTGTCGGCATCCGATACGGCGATGCTCGATCGGCATCTCGCCGGCTTGCTGGAACTGTTCGCCGAGGAACTGGCAGCCGAAGGCGGCCCGCGGCTCGATCCGGCCGAACTCGGTCTTCACTTCGACCTGTCTGTAGCGATGCTGGGGCTGGCGCTGATGGCGGATGCCCCCGCGCTTATCCTGTCGCGGGTTCCGGATGCCGCACAGGCGGCCGGGCCGCATGATCCGCTTATCATGCAGGATCAGGTCGCCCACGGCTTCCTGCATGTCTTTGCCAATTTCCTGGACACATGGGAAAGGCGCGATTTCGGCGCGAGCCTCGACAGGATGCTGGAAAGGTGAAGCGGTCCGGGTAATGTCGGAAACGCCGGCGCGGCCGGCAAGGGAGGGACCATGAACGGCGCAGAATCTGGCAATATCGCACCCGACCGGCTTGCCGGCTCGGTGAGTTGCTCGACCGGCAGGACATCTTCGATTGCATCAAGCGCGTCAGCCGGGGCATCGACCGCTTTGACCGTGAGCTGTTCCTGTCGGCCTATCACGACGACGCGCTGATCGACGCCGGCACCTTCGTGGAGAGCGCGAAGAAGGTCTGCGACGGCGGAATGGCGCTGCATGAGCAGGGCCAGACATCCACGTTGCATCACCTGACCAACCACACATGCGAGCTCGACGGCGACACCGCCCACACCGAGACCTATTTCCTCTATGTCGGCAACAACCGCGACGGGTCGATCTGGGCCGCCGGCGGACGCTATGCCGACCGGCTGGAGCGGCGCGAGGGTGTGTGGAAGATCGCTTTCCGCTACACCATCATCGACTGGTCGGGGACGGTCGATCCGGTCGAAGTCCCCCTGGCGCGGAACGTCCCCGATATCCACGGCAACGGCGTACCCTCGCGCAGCCGGGAAGATCCTACCTACCGGCGGCCGCTGACCAATTTGCGGGAGCTGCACTTCCCCGAAAATGCCGCCGAGCTGGGCACGCTCAAAGACTGATCGCGAAGGCGGGCGTTCAGCCGCCTCCGCCCGGCTCGCCCGCGGCGGGCAGGCCCCAGCGTGTCGAGGCCATGTCCTCGGTATTGGCATCGAGTGGCGGCATGGCCGGAGGCGGGCCGTAGTCGGTGCGGTCGAAGAAGGTGCCGGTCATGTCCGGGTCGCCCCGGTAATGCATTTCGAACAGCCGCCACTTGAACAGCAATTCGCCGCCTTCCTCGACGAAATGCTCGTAATAGGTGCCGACGGAGATGTTGGTGTTGCCGTTCTTCCAGGCGCACCGCTCGTCGATATAGGTGCGAGCCGTGACCATACCGTCCCTGATGCTGACGATCGGCGCGCGGAAGCTGATCAGCACCCGGATGAACTTGTCGAGGATGATCGCGATGCCGTCCCGGATTTCCTCGCGCCCGCGGAATACGCGACCGGAGATGCGCCATTCCCCGTCCTCGGCGAAGCAGCCGGCAAATGCGTCGAAATCCTTGCGCCAGACGGCATCGGTGTAGCGCGCCTGCACCTGGCGGATTCCGAATTCGGCGGCGATCAGGTCGGTCATGGGCTCCCCTCCCGGAGTTTTGATTGATGGATTGGGCCTTGGCCCGCGCTAGGCCGCGCCCGCGTCGCGGTATCCCAGATTGCGGGAAATGGCCGCCGCTTCCTTGCGGACGAGTTCGGCGAGCTCGGCGAGGCGTTGCTGGGCGCGCGAACTCGGCGCAGCGATGATCAGCACGCCGGTGGCGGTGCCGGCGGCATCGCGGATGACCGATGCCGAACCCGTCACCCCTTCTCCCGCCTGGTCCACGGTTTGCGCAACGCCTGTCTTCCGCGCTTCGGCGATCAGCGCAGCCAGTCTCGCCTTGCTCGTTTCGGTCTGCTTCGTGAACGATTGCGGCCTCAGCTCGGCCAGATATTGGCGCACCCCTTCTTCGGGTTCCGCAGCAAGGAGTGCCCGCCCACCGGCGGTTGCGTAAAGCGGACGGCGGTCGCCGATCGACACGGCAAAACGCACTGCGTTGCGGCTTTCGACGACGTCGACGTAAGTCATTGTTTCTCCGTCGTCGTCGCGCACGCCCAGCAGCACCGTCTCCTCGCATTTTTCGGCAAGCCGGCGCATCCCTTCGCGCACCAAGTCGGAAGAGTGAAAGCGCCGCCGCGCTTCGATCAGCGCGCTGCCGAGGCCGAAAGCTCCGGGACCGAGACGCCAGGCCCCTTCCGACATGGCGACGAACCGCTCCTCGGCGAGCCCGCGCAACAGGGCCGCGAGGCTGCTCTTGGGTGTGTTGAGCGCGCGGCTGAGATCGGCAAGGCTCACAGGCTCGTTGCTGGCGCACAGCGTTTCGAGCAGCCGGATCACGCGTGTGACCGATTGCGGCGATTGTCCGCGCCGGTCTTCGCCTTCATCTGCCAAGTTTTCCGCCTTTCCCCCTGCTTACTGGAACGCCGGGATGACTTTCCGGGCAACCACCTCGGCATATTCGACGAATCTGGAAGCGGGAAGCCCCGGCGGCATCATCATCATCACATGTTCGAGCGGCATTTCCTCCTGCATAGCCCGGAATCGCTCGATTGCCTCGTCCGGCGTCCAGATCTGCAGCGCGCCGCTCGCCTTGTATTCTTCCAGGCTTTGCGGCTCCGGCCCGCCCATGCCTAGGGCCTGATCCTCGTTGAAGAACTCGCCGTAGCCGTTGTTGACGTGGTGGTAATAGGGAGCGAGCTCGTCCATCGCCTGTTCGGGATCCTCGGCAATCGCAAGGAAGAGTTCGGTGGTGCGGATGCGGGCCGAGGCCGGGTCCCTGCCGGTGGAGCGAAGCTTGTCGATGTACAGGCCGCAGACATCCCGGCTGCCGATATAGCCTTCGCCGTATCGGGCGACGCGGCTCATCGCCTTTTCGGCGAAGCCGCCGATGAACAGTGGAATCCGCCCGCGAGGCGCGGGTGGCATGACCTTGGCTCCGGCTACCGAGAAGTGCTTGCCGGAAAAGTCCACGGTTTCTCCGGCCCAGAGCCGTGTGACGATTTCCAGCCATTCGTCGAAGATGCGCCCGCGCCTCGTGAAATCCACACCGAAGGCGGCCGTTTCCCGCCGCCGGTAGCCGATGGCGAGCCCCATATCGAGGCGGCCGTCGGCCAGGATGTCCAGCACGGCGCAATCCTCGGCGAAGCGCACGGGATTGTAGAGCGGGGCAAGCGCGATCGCAGAGCCGAGCCTGATCCGGCTGGTGCGAGCCGCGATGGCGGACAGCGCGACCAGCGGGAAGGCATGTAACCGTCATCCGCGATGTGGTGTTCGGGCACCCAGGCGCCCGCGAAACCGGCCTCTTCGCTCCAGGCGATGACATCGAGTATCTGGGCGTACAGCTTCGACCAAGGCTTGTGCCACTGCGGCGGATTGCGGAAATCGTACAGATAGCCGAACGACAGTTTCCCGGTCACGCAATCCTCCCCGATCGTTCGCGCGCCCGGCTTGCGGATGCAATTCGCCATCGCCGGCAGGGCGTTCGCCTACCGTAGCCGACGCGAATGGCGCCGCAAGCGGGAACCGCGAAGGTCGGGCGGTCAGGGCGCGGCCGTTACGACCGGGTCAAGACACATCCATGGCATAGCCGGCCGCGCGGACGGTGCGGATCGGATCGCGCTCGCCCGGACGGTTGATGGCCTTGCGCAGGCGGCGGATGTGGACGTCCACCGTGCGTTCGTCGATGTCGGAATCCATGCCCCACACGCCGTCGAGGATCTGCTGGCGCGACAGCACGCGATTGGGCCGTTCCATGAAATAGCGCAGCAGCTTGAACTCGGTCGGTCCGAGATGCAGCGATTCGCCGCCGCGCCGGACCCGGTGCGATGCGGGATCGAGCTCGATATCGGCAAAGTTCAGCGTGTCGCCTGCCAGAGACGGGCGGCTGCGCCGCAGCAGTGCCTCGATGCGCGCCATCAGCTCGCGCGGGCTGAACGGCTTGGTGACGTAGTCGTCGGCGCCGGTCTTGAGGCCGCGGATGCGGTCTTCCTCCTCGCCGCGCGCCGTCAGCATCAGGATCGGGATCCGCGCGGTTTCCTTGTCCTTGCGCAAGCGGCGGCACACTTCGATGCCGGGCACCTGCTCGATCAGCCAGTCGAGGATGATGGCGTCGGGAGCCTGCTCGCGCACCATCAGCAGCGCTTCTTCACCATCGCCGGTGCTGCGCACGCCATAACCTTCCGCGCTGAGGTTCCATGTCAGCAGGTCGCAAAGCGCGGTGTCGTCTTCTACGACGAGGATATCGGGATTCATTCTTTCATCTCCTCATCGAGCTCGGGCCGGTCGCGCTCCGTGCAATATTCGCCGGTAGCCGCGAAATAGACCATCTCCGCGACATTCGTCGCGTGGTCGCCGATCCGCTCGAGATTGCGTGCGACGAACAGAAGCTGTGCTGCGCTCGAGATCGTCGCCGGGTTCTCCATCATGTGAGCAACCAGGTTTCGGAAAATGCTGTTGTAGAAATTGTCGACCTTTTCATCGCGGCGGATGACTTCGACCGCCAGCAGCGCGTCGCGCGCGCCATAGGCATTGAGCACGTCGCGCACCATGCCTTCGGCAAGGTCGGCCATGGCCGGGATCAGCGTGAGCGGTTCGATCTTGACCCGGCCTTCTACCCGGCCGACCCGTTTCGCGATGTTCTTGGCATAATCGCCGATACGCTCGATCACGCCGGAGATCTTCAGCGCTGCGACCACTTCGCGCAGGTCGTCGGCCATCGGCGCGCGCAATGCGATGATACGCACCGCAAGCCGGTCCACTTCCGCTTCCAGCGCGTCGATCTGCGGATCGCTGGCGACGACTTGCCTCGCCTTTTCCTCGTCATAGGCGGAAAGGGCATCGACTGCATCGCGGATCGCCACTTCGGCAAGACCGCCCATTTCGGCGATAAGGCCGCGTAACTGGCTGATATCGTTGTCGAAAGACTTGACGGTATGTTCAACCATGACAAAACCTCTCAGCCGTAACGGCCGGTGATATAGTCCTTAGTGCGCTCTTGTTGAGGGTTCGTGAAGACGTCCGACGTCTCTCCCTCTTCGACCATGGACCCCAGATGGAAGAAGGCCGTGCGCTGGGATACGCGGGCCGCCTGCTGCATCGA
>JAGREL010000087.1 GCA_020446575.1 Novosphingobium sp.
GTCGGCTTCTCGCCCGACTATCGCGAAGCGCCGGCCAACTCGCCGATCTTCTCCGGCGCACGCAAGAACGGCATTTTCCAGCTCGGCACGAAAGGCACCGAAGTGCACCCCGCCCTCACGCCGGAGGAAGGCGATTTCGATATCGTCAAGCACCGGGTCAGCCCGTTCTACGCGACCTCGCTGGAAGCGATCCTGCGGGCGCACGCGATCGAGCGGATCGTGATGTGCGGCGTCTCGACCAACGGCGTCGTCCATTCCGGCGCGCGCGAGGCGCATGACCGCGATTACGAGGTCGTGATCCTGGAAGACTGCTGCGCCGGCGTCACCGCCGACGAGCATATGCACGCCCTCGCCTGCCTGGGCCGCTACGGCACGATCACCACTACCGACGAATTCGATTTCGCAAGCTGAATTTCACGAGACACCCAAGGAGCAAGACAAATGGCAACTGAAGCACCCGAAAAGGACGTTGGCGCAGCGCCGGCGGAAGGCAAGATCACGCCCGAGTCGATCAAGGCCGCGGAGAACATGATCGGCATGCAGCTGCGCCCCGAAGGGCCGTATCTGCAGGACGCCACCGAAGACACGATGCGCAACTGGTGCAACGGCATCGGTGACTTGAACCCGCTTTACCGCGACCTTGAGCACGGCCGCCTCTCGCGCCACGGCTCGATCGTCGCCCATCCCAATTTCCCGATGGCGTTCGGCTGGGTCGGCCGCACCCGCTGGGGTCTGCCGGGCGTCCACGGCTTCTACGCCGGCAACGACTGGGAACTGTTCCGCCACATCCGCCCCGGCGACCGCATCACCGCGATCGAGCGCGTCGTCGGCGTCGACGTGAAGGAATCGAAGTTTTCCGGCACGCTCGTGCTGCAATACGTCGAGGCGAGCTACGCCAATCAGAACGGCGACCTCGTCGCCCGCGCGCTCGGCACCTGCACCCGCCACGAGCGCAAGGCCGCGCGCGAAGCCGGCAAATATGCCGACATCAAGACGCATGAGTACACGGCGGAGGATTTCGAAGTCATCGACAACGCCATCCTCAACGAGGAGAAGAACATCCGCGGCGCCAATGTGCGCTACTGGGATGAAGTCCAGGAAGGCGAGGAACTGCCCGAGATCGTGCGCGGTCCGCTTTCCCTCATGGACACGATGGGCTTCCTCGTGGGTTCGGGCCGCGGCCATACCCACGGCGTCGTCTTCAAGAACGCGGTCAAGCACCCCGGCCACTTCTTCCGCAACCCCGAAGCGGGTGGCGGCATCGAATACACCGGCATCGGCCACCACCGCGAATCGACCGCCAAGGAAGTCGGCGTTCCCGGCGTCTACGACTACGGCCCGCAGCGCTCGTCGTGGATGGCCTCGCTGGTCACCAACTGGATGGGCGACGCCGCGTTCCTCAAGCGCATCAGGACGCGCATGAGCCGCTTCAACACGATGGGCGACTGCACCTGGGCGCGCGGCACGGTGACGCGCAAATACGTCAAGGACGGCCACGCGCTCGTCGACATCGAGATCAAGGGCGAGAACCAGCGCGGCGAACTGACCACGCCGGGCCTTGCCACCGTGCTGCTCCCGTCGCTGAACCCCGAGCACAAGGTGTTCTTCGACGGCCGCGATTGCGACCTCGAGCTGCCGGTGGTCCGCTGACGATCGGGAGGTCGACCAGGTGTCAAACGCCCCCCTCACCGGCCTCAGGGTGGTCGCCCGCGCCTCCGGCGTGGCGGCCGCCTATGCGGCGCGGCTGCTTGGGACGATGGGGGCCGAGCTCACCCTCGCCGAGCCGCCGCAGGGCACGCCGCTGCGCCGCGAACCGCCGTTCCTGACGGACGGCGTCAGCGCGCTGTTCGCCTATCTGGCGGCCGGAGCACGCAGCCGTGTCTGCGATCTCCAGGGCGAGGACGGCCGGGCCACGCTGGCGGCGCTGCTGAGCGAAGCGGACATCTTCATCGACGACACGCCGGTGGTGGAGCGCGCAGCACTGGGGCTCGACGAAGCCTCGCTCGCCGCGAAGCACCCCGACCTTGTCCATGTCTCGGTCCTGCCGTTCGGTGCCTACGGCCCGAAAGCGGACTGGAAGGCCGAGGACATCAACGTCCAGCACTCCTCGAGCGAGGGCAACCTCCTGCCCAACGGCCTTGCGGTCGAGATGTTTCCCGACCGTCCGCCGCTCAAGATCTACGGCCATTTCGGCGAGATGCAGGGCGGCATCGCGGCAGCACTGGGCGCGCTTTCCGCACTGTGGGCGCGGGACGAGGTCGGCGGCCAGTTCGTCGACATCGCCAGCCAGGATGCGGGACTCGCGGTGGGAGCCTTCGCCATCCAACGGCTCGGCGACGGCTCGATCGAACACCGCGTCGAGCGCAGCTTCCGCTATGGCGGAGTGATCCCCTGTGCCGACGGCTATCTCGAAATGCTTACGCTCGAGCAGCGCCAGTGGGAAGGCCTTGTCAAGCTGCTGGGCGAGCCCGAATGGGCGCTCGATCCCGCGCTCGAGGATTCGCTGGAACGCAGCCGCAGGGGCCCCGAACTCAACCGCCACATCCGCGAATGGGCACTCACCCGCAATGTCGACGAGATCGTCGAGGCGGGCCAGAAGCTCAGCGTCCCCCTCGCCCGCTACAAGACCCCGGCGGAAATCCTGCGCGACCCGCAGGAGCGCCATCGCGGACTGTTCCAGCCGGTCGAAGTCGATGGCGCCGGCATGCTCGACATGCTGGTTTCGCCGTTCCACTTCGACGGCAAGCCGCTGCCTCTGCGCAGCGGGCCGCCGGCGCTTGGCGAATACCGCTCGAAGGTGGAGGCGTAGGATGGATGGTGCAACCGGGGTTCCGCTGCCCGCACTTGCCCCCTCCTCTTCAGAGGAGGGGGTTGGGGGTGGTGCCTGCAATGGCGCATCCATTCGCTTCGCGAGCGATGCTGCGCATCGCCACCACCCCTGCACCCCTCCTCTGAAGAGGAGGGGAATCCGGATGGATACTCGGCCATGAAACCGCTTTCCGGCATCCGCATTGCCGATTTCACCGTGCACAATGCCGGCCCCTTCTGCACGCACCTGCTTTCGCAACTCGGGGCGGAAGTGGTGAAGATCGAGAGCGCCATGCGCCCCGACGCCTTTCGCAAGCCGCACCCGGTGTACGGCCGCATGGGCCCGGCGACCTTCGACCAGGTCGCCTCGACCAAGCTGTCCGTTCGCATCAACTTGAAGAAGCCGGACGGTGCCGAACTCGCGAAGAAGATCGTGCGTATTTCGGACGTCGCTGCCGAGAGTTTCCGCCCCAAGGTGATGGACCGGCTGGGTCTCGGCTACGATGCGCTCAAGGCGGTGAAGGACGACATCGTCATGCTGTCCGTCTCTTCGTCGGGCCAGAGCGGACCGGACTCGCATTTCGCCGGTTACGCCCCGCTGTTCGGCGCCTGGGGCGGCCTCGGCGAGCTGACCGGCTATGAGGACGGCCCGCCGGTCGAGATCCGCCACGTGATGGACCACACGGTCGGCATGAACGCCGCGACTGCGGTGGTGGCCGCGCTCCACCACCGCCGCGCAACCGGCAGGGGAAGCTATGTCGATGTCGCCGCTCGCGAAGTCGCCGCCTCGCTGATCGGCGAGGCGCTGCTGCTGGCCGCTGCGGGCGGCGAGCCGAAGCGGATCGGCAACGCCCATCCCGGCATGGCCCCGCATGGTGTCTATCCCGCGAAGGGCGAGGACCGCTGGATCTCGATCGCGGTGCGTACCGATGCCGAATGGCAGGCGCTTGCCGGCCTGATCAGCCATAACGGACTTGCAGAAGAGCAGCGCTTTGCCAACGTGGCCTCCCGCCTTGCCAATGCTGCCGAACTCGACCGGATCGTCGGCGATTGGACTGCAACGAAAGATGCGAACGAAGCGGCCGAGCAGCTTCAGGCTGCAGGCGTCGCCGCGCACGCGTCCTGGACCACTCCCGAAATCGCTGCCGACCCGCATCTGCACGCGCGCAAGGCCATCGTCGATGTCGCCGAGCCGGACGGCACGATCCGCGCCGCCGTCGGCGTGCCGATGCGCCTCTCAAAGGGCGAGGAAATCGGCATCCATCGCGGCACGCCCAAGCTCGGCGAGCATGAGGACTATGTCTACGGCGAGCTGCTCGGGCTGACGAAGGCCGAGCGGCAGGCGCTCGAGGACACGGAAGTTATCTACTGACACGCATATTCTGGAGAGGCGCGAAACAATCATGAGCGAGACGAATACGACCCTGGGCTTCATCGGCCTCGGCGTGATGGGCAGCGGCATGTGCGGCAATGTCGTGAAGAAGCACCCTGCCCCGGTCTGGGCTTTCGATCTCGACGCCGGCGCGCTGGCCGAACAGGTGAAGGCCGGCGCAAAGCAGGCCGCATCCGTCGCGGAAGTCGCCGCCAATGCCGGGATCCTCTTCCTCTCCCTGCCCGGCGGCAAGCAGGTTGCAGCGGTGTGCGAGGAGATCTCGGCCAATGCGAAGCCCGGTACCGTGGTCGTGGACCTGTCCACCACCAGCGTCGCCGAAGCGCGCGCGGTTGCGGCCCGGCTGGCCGAAAAGGACATGCTCTTCGCCGACGCGCCGGTCGCCCGCACAAGGCAGGCGGCGATCGACGGCACACTCTCGATCATGGTCGGGGCCAGCGAAGAGCTGTTCGCCCGCACCGAGCCGCTGCTGTCCTACATGGGCAGCGACGTCACCCGCTGCGGCGAAGTCGGCTGCGGCCAGGTGGTCAAGCTGATCAACAACACGCTGAACTTCGTCCACGTGCTGATCCTCGCGGAGATGATGGTCACCGGCGAACGCGCGGGCGTGGAACCGGCCACCCTGCTGGAAGCGGTATCGAAGGGATCGGGCGACAGCTTCATCCTGCGCAACCACGGCATGAAGGCGATGGTGCCGCGCAGCTTCCCCGAAAAGAGCTTCCCGCCCGAATATGTGCTGAAGGACATCGGCTATTCGATCGAACTGGCGAAAAGCATGAACGTCGACCCGCAAGTCACGGAGCTGGCGGAGAAATATTATCAGGCAGCCGTGGATAACGGGCTTGGCGGGCGCTATTTCCCCGCCGTGATCGAGCTGATCGAGAAGGGGGTGACACCATGAAGCTGGAATACCGCGAAGTCACCGACGGGCTGCTGTTTCCCGAGGGCCCGATCGCCATGCCGGACGGATCGGTGCTGGTCGTCGAGATCAAGGGCGGAAGGCTGATCCGGGTCCAGCCCGATGGATCGAAGGAAGTCGCGGCCGAACTCGGCGGAGGGCCCAACGGCGCGGCGATCGGGCCGGACGGGGCCTGCTATGTCTGCCAGAACGGCGGCTTCAACTGGATTACCGAGGATGACGGCTACATGCGCCCGCACGGCCGTGCCGACGACTATACCGGCGGCGGTATCCAGAAGGTCGACCTCGCGACCGGCAAGGTCGAGATGCTCTACGACAATTGCGACGGCGTGCCGCTCAACGGGCCGAACGACATCGTCTTCGATGCCGACGGCAATTTCTGGTTCACCGACCACGGCAAGACCCATGGCCGGCTGATGGACTGCGGCGCCGTCTACTATGCGGCGGCGGACGGCTCCTTCATCAGGCAGGCGGTGTTCCCGATGCTGACGCCCAACGGCTGCGGCCTCTCGCCCGACGGCAAGACGCTATACGTGTCCGAAACCGAGACCGGCCGGCTTTGGCAGTTCCCGATCATCGGCGCAGGCGAAGTCTCGAAAGTGCCCTGGCCCTCCCCCAACGGCGGCACCCTGGTCGGCGGCCCGACCGGCTATCAGCGCTTCGATTCGATGGCACTGGAAGCCAGCGGCAACATCTGCGTCGGAACGCTGGTAACCGGCGGCATCACGGTGTTCTCGCCCCAAGGCGAAAAGCTCGAATATCATGAGGGGCCGGAGCCCTATTGCACCAACATCTGCTTCGGCGGCCCGGACATGAAGACCGCCTACGTCACCACGTCCGGTTACGGCAAGCTGATCGCCGTCGACTGGCCGCGCGAAGGGCTAAAGCTGGAATATTGAGCCAGATCATCACGCGTCGGCGGTTTCCTTCGCCGGCTCGTAGTCGAAAGCGATGGGAAAGCCGCGCAGGCCCCACACGCCGACGAATTCGCGCCAGCCGTTCTCGCCATTGCGCCGGGGATTCCTGATGCGCTGGGCAACCAGATGCAGCCCCTCCTCGATCTGGGCGCGGGCGATGTACTGCCCGAGGCACATATGCGGGCCCAGGCCGAAAGGCATGATCGGCGTGTCCCTTTCCCGGTCGGGATTGAACACGTCGGCATCCCTGAACGATCCGGGATCGCGACCTGCCGCGCTCCATGGCATGAAGAGCATCGTATCCTTGGGAATGAACACGTCACGGACGACGATATCGTCGTGCAGCAGCCGCGGCGATGAGGCGACGCCGTGATAGCGCAGCGTCTCGTGGACGACCTTGTGGCAGTATTCGAGGTCCTCGGCGCAGCGCCGGTACATTTCCGGCCGGTCGATCATCAGGTGCATGATGATCGAGAGCACGTTCTTCGATGTGTCGTATCCGCCGGTGAACAGGAAGACGAGGATGTTGTAGAGCTCGTCCTCGCTCAGCCCGCCTTCCTCTGTGATCTCCAGAAGACGGTCGAGCAGATCGTCCTTCGTGCCGATACCCTCGCGGCGCCGGTCGGCGGCAAGGCCGCGGACGAAGCCGTCGATGTGAGTGAAGCTCTCCTGCAAGCGCGGCAGATAGGCAGGTTCAAGGCTACCGCCCAGGCCCAGGATCTCCAGCGAATCGCGGATGCCCGGCACGACATCGGGCGAAGCGCCGATGATCCGGGACATGACCGATACGGGAAAATGCGAGGCGAAGTACTCGAAATCGAGTTCCCCCTTCGGTGCCCATTCGTCGAGCAGCCGCGACATTTCCTCGCGCATGATCCAGCGATGGCGATTGGCCTCGCGCGGAGTGAAGGCAGAGGCAAGCGCGCTGCGCAGACGCTTGTGCAGATCGCCGACCTGGGTCTGGATCGCGTGCTTGATGAACTGGCCCCAGGGCGTGTCGATCGCGCCCATGCCTTCGACCGCCCTGGTGTAGCCGACGCTCATCTTGTCGTCGTGTTCCATGACGTCGCGCATGGCGTCATAGGCGGTCA
>JAGREL010000435.1 GCA_020446575.1 Novosphingobium sp.
CCGTAGCCATGCGTCATCGAGACGCAGCCGGGCTTGAGAGTTTCGTCGCCCTGGACGATCGCCGGAATCCGGCCGTTGTCGGAGGAAACCCAGCAGGCGTCGCCATCGGCGAGGCCGAGCCGGTCAAGGTCGTCCGGATTGGCGCAGAGCGGATTGAAGGCGGCGCGCTTCCTTGCAGTGGGAAAATCGCGGCAGGAGGTGTTCGAGACCTCGCGGATACGCCGCGAGATCATGCGCAGCGGATAGTCGCTGCCCTCGCCCACGGTCTGCGAGACCGGCCGCGCCGCCGCAAAGGCCCGGATTTCGGCCCTGACATCGTCCGGCATCACCTCGAACTTTCCGCCGTTGCCCGTGGGCGGCAGCACCAGCACTTCCGGAATGTCGTCAAAGATCTTGCCGCCCACCGCTTCGCGCTTGATCCTCTCGAAAGGCACATTGCCGTTCGCGGCCAGCAGCGACAGGAGATAGTCGTCGCCCGGCGGCGTCTCCATGTCGAGATCGGTGCCGAAATAGTTGAGCGTCAGGCCGAGCCGCTTCGCCAGCGCCCAAGCGATATAGCCCTCGTCGGCAAGCTCGGAACCCTGGGGCGGATCGACCAGCGCCGCAGTGTATTGCGAATAGGGGAACTGCATCGAGTTCGCTTCAAGGCCGAATGTCAGGTCGGCATGCTCGAACAGGATCTTGGGCGGAATGACATAGTCGGCGAGTTTCACCGTTTCGGTCTCGAACGGTTCGATTACGACGAGCAGGTCGAGCGCGCGGAACGCCTCGACCACTTTCCTGCTGTCCGGAATGGCGCTGGCGGGATTGGCGCCCGAT
Source organism: Novosphingobium sp. (assembly GCA_020446575.1). Lineage (GTDB taxonomy): Bacteria > Pseudomonadota > Alphaproteobacteria > Sphingomonadales > Sphingomonadaceae > Novosphingobium. Next base: position 820 of record JAGREL010000435.1, read on the forward strand.
ATCAGCAGGCCCCTCACCCGCCCCTTGCCCGGCGTCAGGATCTCCTCGGCCAAGGTCGGCGTGGCGGATTCGCCCATCAGCCGCACCGCGCCGCGCACTCGCGATTTCGGCATTTTCTCGAAATTGCGCGCCGGGCTGACCGGCTCGGCATGCGGCGCCTGCTTGGCCATGAGCACGCCGGGATTGGGCAGCGCCTCGCCCTCGCGCACGAAGCGTCCGCAGATCACACCGATCGTCTCGTAAAGCTGCTCGGCCAGATTGGGGAACGGCGCCATATCGACGCCGGTGCCGGTGCCGACGGTGCCGCGTTGCGATTCATGCGCGAACAGCCGCGCCGCCGCCACGAGATCCCCAGCCTTGATGCCGGCCCGCGCGGCGACGGCCTCGGGCGTGAATGGCGCGACTTCCCGCCGCAAGCGCTCCAGCCCGTCGACATGGGCTTCACAGAACTTCTTGTCCTCCCAGCCTTCGCGCAGGATCACGTGGATCAACCCTGCGGCCACCGCCGCATCCTCGCCGGGATAGAGCTGGAGATGGATGTCGGCGAACTGCGCCATCTCGGTCTTGCGCGGGTCGATGACAATCAGCTTGAGGCCGTTCGCTTTCGCTTCCTTCAGCTTCTTCATCGGATTCTGCACCGGCATGTCCCAGCAATAGACCGAGACCAGCGGATTGGTTCCCGCCACCAGGAAGACGTCTGAACTCATGAAGGATTGCTTGCCGGCGGGCCAGGTCCCGAGCCGGTCCTGTACTACCCATTTGGCCGACTGGTCGATCGTCATGGTCGAGAATTTCTGGCCGCCGACGCATTCGGCGAGATTGGGCCAGCTGAAGATCGCGACGTTGGAACCGAAGGTGCCGGTGCCGCGGAAGAAGCCAAGCGACTGCGGCCCGTCCTCCTCGATGATCGTCTTCATCTTGCCGGCGATCTCGTCGAGCGCCTGCTCGAGCGGGATTTCGACATGGCTGTCGCCGACGCGCTTGCGCGGACGCATGATCCGCTTGTCACCGTACAGCGCGGTGGGAACCTCCAGCCCCTTGATGCAGGCGTAGCCCTGGCTCGCCGGGTTGTCATGATCGCCGCGCACCGAGGCCACCCGCCCATCGTCCCCAATGGTCACATCAAGGCCGCACATGCCCAGGCACAGGCGGCAGAAGCTCTTCTCGACGCGCATGGCGG
>JAGREL010000088.1 GCA_020446575.1 Novosphingobium sp.
CTTGCGGCCGATCTTTTCGCAATGCGCGTAGAGGTAGTCGAGCGCGCCCTTGAAATCCTCGTCGCTCGAGATGTTGGCGGTGCGTGCGGTGTCGGTCACCATCTTCGGCACGAAGAAGGGATGCCAGGCGTCGCCGAGTTCGGCCGTCCGGCGTAGCGCCCGCTTGGAATTGCCGCCGACCAGGATCGGCGGGTGTGGCTTTTGCGTGGGCGCCGGGCGCACCCGGTTGCCGAGCGCGGTGTATCCGGTGCCTTCGAAAGTGAAGTCCTCGCCGGTCCAGGCCGCTTTCATGGCCTTGATGTATTCGTCCATCAGGTCGTTGCGTGAATCGAAATCGACGCCCAGCGCCTTGTACTCGGCCTTGAGGTACCCAGCGCCGATCCCGAAGATGAAGCGGCCGCCGGAAAAGGCGTCGAGCGACGAGACCGACCGCGCGGTGACGAAGGGGTTGCGATAAGGCAGCACGACGATGTTCGTCTGCAGCTTGAGCTTGGTCGTTACCGCCGCAGACATCGCCAGCAGCACGAAAGGGTCTTGCGCATAGTGTCCGCCGGCATCGAGCCAGCGCGCGGAGGGCACCGGGTGGTCGGTCGTCGTGCCGGAAGTGAAGCCGGCCTCCTCGGCCGCTTTCGAGACATCATGCACGGCCTGCATGGTCGTGAACTCGTCGCCATATTGAACATGGTCGAACGGAAAGGTGATGCTGACAGAGAAGGACATTCGTTTTTCCTGGTTTAGGGGGTGTTTCGGTCTCAGGCTTCGGGCGGCAGGATCCAATGGTCCTTGCTGTCGCGGACCCAGCCGCTGGAAGCCCAGCTTCCGCCGTCCACGGGAAGGATCACGCCGGTAACGTAGCTGGCCATCTTCGATGCGAGGAATACGGCTGCGCGTCCGCATTCCTCGTCGATGCCCGCCCGGCCGAGAGGGATGCGGCTGCGCACCGATGTGCGCTGCCCCTCGGTCCACTCCGTCCATTTCGACGGATCCACCGGGCCCGTGACATTGCCGCGCGTGCCGGGCGTTTCGGTGAAGTCCGGAGCGATCGTGTTTACCCTGATCCCGTGCTCGGCAAGCTCCAGCGAAAGTGTGCGCGTCATGTTGTTGATGCCGGCCTTGCAGGCGGCATAGACAGCGTAATTCGGCGCGGCGCGCGAACCCTCGATGCTGCTGACATTGATAATGGAACCGCCGTGCCCGCCTTCGATCATCATCGGCAACGCCGTCTGGGTCGCGACGATCACGCTGACGAGGTTGAGCTCGATATGCCGGCGCCAGCTTTTCTCCTTGAGGTCTTTGAAAGCTCTCGGCGCAACGCCGCCTGCATTGTTCACGAGGATATCCAATCGGCCGAAGTGGCTCCCGGCCTCGACTACGGCCTCGCGAAGCTTATCCGCTTCCATGACATTGGTGTTGATCGCCAGTGCTTCGCCCCCGCGTTCCTTCATGAGTTCGGTGAACTGCTCGCACCTCTCCGGGATCGATTCGATGATCGCGACCTTCGCACCCATGTCGGCCATGCACAGCGCGATTGCGCGTCCGATGCCGCCTCCGCCTCCGGTGATCAGGGCGCATTGCCCGGTCAGGTCGATATCACTGGCATTCATGGCATTCTCCCCGAGTGTTTCCGCTATCCGGCCTGTTTCAGCAGCGCGGCTGCGTCGGGCAGGTCGGTGGGTTCGTCTATGTCCCGTGCCAGCCCATGGCTGTGGATCGTCTCCACCGGAAGGCCGAGCCGCTCCGCTTCGGCGCGGTGCAGGGCGAAACTGTCTGGCCCGAATGCGAAGGAAAAGCCTGCGGCTGCGGGAAGCGGCAGCGAAATCGCGTTCGTGCCGGTTTCGTGCCGGTCCGGGGCGATGGTGATCTCGCCCGCGGGAGCAGCGGCCAGCAGTTCAAGGTCGCTGGCGGTCACGGTGGGCAGGTCGGCGGCGACAATGACGATACGATCGACGCGTTGGCCGGAGACTTGGGCAAGTGCCGATTGGACCGCCGCATTGAGCCCGCCGCCCGGCTCGTCGAGAAGGGGCAAATCTTCTGGCAAGCCATGGCGCGAGGGCCCGAGCAGGCAGACCTGCGAGATGTTGGACGCCTGCGATGCGGCATCGACGACGCGGGTGAGCATGGCGCGGACAAGCACCCGGCGGGTGTTCGCATCGAGCGCGCCGGCAAGCCGGCTCTTGCTTTCGAGCGAAGCCTTGACCGGGATGACCGCCCAGCAGGTCACGGTATCGCAGGCCCTTCGGTCAGGCGCGTGAAACGGATGCCAGCGCCGTCGGCCTTGTAGGTCTTGTTCATGTAGATGAGGATCGAGGTCAGCGCCTCGGCCGCGGCCGAATTGTTGAGCGAGCCACCGGACAGGCCGCGCAGGCCCATGCCGGGGCACAGGTCGATGACGGTTTTGCGTGCCTCTACATCGTCGCTGAACACAAGCACGTCGCAGTCGACCTTGGCATCGCTGTCGAGCAGATGGGCCGACACATTGTGAAAGGCGGTTACGAACCGGATGCCGTCACCCAGGATTTCCTTCGCCTCCAGAGCGGCGCAGCCAGCCTGGGGAAGCTGCACCCGCATGACCTTCGGCGGAACGAGGGGCACGGTGGTGTCGACGACGATCGCATCGCCGACCTTGTCGCGGATCAGTTCGAGCGTCCCGGCTTGAGAAGCATAGGGCACGGTGACAATGACGATATCCTTGCCCTGGGCGGCTTCCTCGTTGGCCGCATGGCCAAGGGGCCCCGTGTCCCCGGCCATATCATCGGCTGCCGCCTTGGCCTTTTCGGCGGAGCGCGAGCCGATTGTCACGTCATGACCGGCCTTGGCCAGCCTGCGGACGATGCCCCGGCCCAAATCTCCCGTTCCGCCGATAACCGCGATTGAGGCCATTGCGTTTGATCTCCCTAAATTTCCTGGTTGCGTGTCGCACCTCAATGCCGATAGCGGCGGGAGACCACGACGCAAATCTTTTATCACCGGGCCAATTGTTGTTTGGGAGCTCTCGCACGGGATGGAACCTGTCGCCGCTATCAGCGTGATCCCCGTGAAGGGGATGCCCCTGTTCCGTCCAGGGATGTCGGTCGCGCGCGAGTTACTGGATGCCATTCATCGCCGGGGCGAAGGGCTCGACGACGACGACGTCTGCGTGATCGCCCAGAAGATCGTGTCCAAGGCGGAAGGTGCCATCGTGCATCTCGATGACGTCGAGCCGGGCGCCAGGGCGAAAGAGATCGCCGGCGAGACCGGGCGGCAACCGCAGATGGTCCAGCTAATCCTCGATGAAAGCATTGAGATCCTGCGCGCCACGCCGGCCGCCATCATCGCCCGGCATCGCTGCGGACATGTCCTTGCCAATGCCGGTATCGATGCCTCGAATGTGGAGAGCGGCGAAGAGGGAACGGTGCTGCTCTGGCCCAGAGATCCCGACGCCAGCGCAAGGGCAATTCGCGATGAAATCACCGCGATTTCAGGCAAACGTCCCGCAGTCCTTATCGCTGACAGCATGGGCAGGGCCTGGCGGATCGGCACCACCGGTGCGGCAATTGGCTGCGCCGGGCTCGCAGTGCTGGACGATCAGCGGGGCAGGGGGCAGGACCTGTTTGGAAGAACGCTGCAGGCGACCGTGATAGCAGTCGCCGATTCCATTGCCGCCACTGCCGCACTGGCCATGGGCGAGGGTGCGGAAGGAACGCCGGCGGCGCTGGTGCGCGGAGCCGGGCGCTGGGTTTCGAATGAAGATGGTCCCGGAGCGGCCAGCGGCCTCAGGCCGGTTGCGGAGGATATGTTTCGGTGAGTGCGGGCGAGAAGGATGGCGGGCATGTGCTGGCGTTGTCGGGCGGAGTGGGTGGAGCCAAGCTTGCCGCCGGGCTTGCCGCGGTGTTGCCGCCCGGTCGGCTGACCATTGCGGTCAACACTGGCGACGATTTCGAACATTTTGGGCTGACTGTTTGTCCGGACATCGATTCCGTCACTTATGCGCTTGCGGGTCTGAACGATACGGAGCGTGGCTGGGGCGTTGCCGACGAAAGCTGGAGAGCGATGGAGATGCTCGGCAAGCTTGGCGAGGCCCAATGGTTCAACCTCGGCGATCGCGACCTCGCCATGCATATCGCGCGCAGCTGGCGTTTGCGGGAAGGGCAAAGCCTCTCCGAAGTGACTGCCAGGCTGACGGGAGAACTCGGCATCGTTCACCCGGTCGTGCCGATGAGCGATGCGCCGGTGCGCACCCAGGTCGAGACCGAGGAGGGAGTGCTCGAATTCCAGCGCTATTTCGTGGGCGAGCAGTGCCGGCCCGTGGCGCGGGCAATCCGCTTTTCCGGAACGCCCGGAGCGCCGCTGTCGCCGGGGTTCGCCAAGGCGCTTTCGCGAGACGATCTGGCAGTGGTGGTGATTTGCCCGTCCAACCCCTATCTCAGCGTCGATCCGATCCTCGCGGTCGACGGCGTGCGCGACGCCTTGCTGGCGCGCGGTGTGCCCTGCATCGCCATCTCGCCGCTGGTTGGCGGCAAGGCGCTCAAGGGTCCGTTGACGAAGCTGATCGGCGAACTCGGCAAGGCTTCGGACAATCGTTCGATCGCCGAGCACTATCGCGGCCTTGTCGATCATCTCGTGATCGACGAATGCGATGCCGCCGATGCGGAAGACTTGCGCGGAACTGGGCTTTCCGTCACGGTAACACAGACGGTTATGCGCGAGGCGGAGGACCGGGAAAGGCTGGCGCGAGAAGTGCTGGCGGCCGCCGGCTTCGAAACGGATTGAACGGAGAGACATGACAGACCGAGCCCTGATCGAGCGGCTGCTGGCCGCACCGCTGGACGAGGTATTGGCGGAAGCCAGGGCGCGCCGCGACGCCCGGGGACCCGCGCGGATGACCTATTCGCCCAAGGTATTCATCCCGCTTACCCGGCTGTGCACCGATGTCTGCCATTACTGTACCTTCGCGACCACCCCTTCGCAGCTCGAAGCCCCCTATCTCACGCCGGAACAGGTGCTGGAAATCGCTCGCGCCGGTGAGGCGGCCGGGTGCAAGGAAGCATTGCTCACGCTCGGGGACGCGCCCGAACGCCGCTATGGCGCCGCTCGCGACTGGCTGGCCGAGCGCGGCTATGCGCGCACGATCGACTATGTGCGCGATTGCGCCGAGCTGATCCTCAACGAAACCGGTCTGTTGCCGCACGTGAATTCAGGGGTGCTCGAGGAAGAAGACTACCTCATGCTGCGGCCCGTTTCGGCATCGGTCGGGCTGATGCTCGAAAGCATTTCGGACAGGCTTTGCGAGAAGGGAGAGGCCCATTACGGCTCGCCCGACAAGGTTCCCGCATTGCGGATCGCCTCGCTGGAGGCAGCGGGCCGGGCACGGGTTCCGATGACTTCGGGCATCCTGATCGGCATTGGCGAAACGCCGGAAGAGCGGATCGAGTCATTGATCGCGCTGCGCGACATCCACCGCGATCACGGGCATTTGCAGGAAGTGATCGTTCAGAACTTCTGTCCCAAGCCGGGCACGAAGATGGCGGAGGCTCCCGAGGCCACCGAATGCGATTTCCTGCGCGTGGTCGCCGCCGCGCGTATCATTCTGGATGACGAGGTCTCGGTGCAGGCGCCGCCCAATCTCAATGACGAGCGGCTGATCGAGCTGATCGACGCAGGGATCGACGACTGGGGCGGTATATCTCCCGTCACGCTCGATCACGTGAATCCCGAGGCGCCATGGCCCGAAGTGGAACGGCTCGCCGCGATCTGCGCGCGTGCCGGCCTCCCGCTGGTCGAACGGCTGACTATTTATCCGCGCTATGTCGCGACTGACGATCATAGCTGGCTCGATCCTGCGATCCGCCCGGCGGTACTGCGTCTGGCCGACTCCGAAGGCCTGGCGCGGGACAGCCGCTGGAGTCCTGGCGTGGCCGATGCCGCACCCGGCAGCCCGGACAAGCCGCTGGGTGTTCGTTTCGAAGGATCAGCGCGGCTTGAACTGCGTCATATCCTGAGCCGGGCGGCCAACGGCTATGAGCTGGATGTCGCCGATATCGTTGCGCTGTTCGGCGCGCGTGGCGCAGACGCGCAGGCAGTGATCGAGACCGCTGACGGTTTGCGTGCCGATGCGATGGGCGACGAGGTGACTTACGTCGTCAACCGTAACATCAATTACACCAACATCTGCACTCACGCCTGTTCGTTCTGCGCCTTCTCCAAGACGTCGAGCAAGGCGGGCTTCCGCGACAAGCCCTACAATCTCGATCTTGAGGAGATCGCGGACCGGGCCCGCGAAGCAGTGGCCCGCGGGGGCACCGAAGTGTGCCTGCAGGGGGGCATCCACCCCAGCTACACCGGCGATACCTACATCAGCATTCTCCGTGCAGTTAAGGACGCCTGTCCCGACCTTCACGTCCACGCCTTCTCGCCGCTCGAAGTGACGCAGGGCGCGAATACGCTCGGGATGACGACCCGCGATTACCTCGCCTGTCTCAGGGACGAAGGGCTGGGATCGCTTCCCGGCACGGCGGCGGAAATCCTCCACGACGATATCCGTGCGCAGATCTGCCCGGACAAGCTGACAACTCAGGAATGGCTCGACGTTGTGCGCGATGCGCATCTTGTCGGCCTGCCGACTACGTCGACGATCATGTTCGGGCATCTCGAGCGGCCCGAGCACTGGGCGCATCATCTGATCGCGCTGCGCCGCCTGCAGGGCGATACCGGCGGCTTCACCGAATTCGTGCCGCTGCCGCTCGTTCACATGGAAGCGCCGATGTACAAGCGCGGCCAGTCGCGCAAGGGGCCGACCTGGCGCGAGGCGATCATGATGCATGCCGTGGCGCGGATCGCGCTGTTCGGTGAGATCAACTCGATTCAGTGCAGCTGGGTGAAGCTCGGCGTGGATGGCGCGGCAGCGGCGCTTGCCGCCGGCTGCAACGACCTCGGCGGCGTGCTGATGAACGAAAGCATCAGCCGCGCGGCCGGAGCGAGCCATGGACAGGAACTGACCGTGGAGAACCTGGAGGACGTGGCCGCCATGGCAGGCCGCCGGTTGAGGCAGCGGACAACGCTTTACAAGGATGTGACAAGGCCGCTTGAAAGCGTGGGATAGACGCAGGCGAGTGCACGGGGTTTCAACTTTGGAGAAACCTGCGGCAATGGGATCAAGGGGAGGAAGCCAGATGGCAAGGATCGAGGTCAACGGACTCAATATCGGGTACGAAATCATCGGTGACGGCAGCAAGACCGCCATCATCACGCCGGGCGGACGCTTTTCCAAGGAAACGCCCGGAGTCAGGGATCTTGCGGAGAATCTTGCCGAGCACGATTACAGGACCGTGATCTGGGACCGGCCGAACTCCGGCGAATCCGACGTCTGTTTCGAAGGCGAAAGCGAATCGATCCTTAACGCCGATACGCTCATCGGCCTGCTCGAGAAGCTCGATATGACGCCAGCCCTGGTGATCGGCGGTTCCGCCGGCTCGCGCGTTTCCCTGCTCGCGACGCTTCGGCACCCCGATGCCGTGCGAAAGCTGGCGATATTGTGGATCACCGGCGATGCCATCGGCCTTTCCGGGCTGGTCGGCGTCTATTGCGGCAGCCTGCAGACCCCGGCCAAGATCGGCGGGATGGAAGCGGTGACGCAGGTTCCCGAGATGGCCGAACTCATCCGGCGCAATCCGGCCAACAAGGAGAAGGTCCTGTCGCAGGACGTGGAGACTTTCTGCGCGACGATGCAGCGCTGGGGGGCAACCTTCCTTCCGGAGGAAGGGTCGCCGGTTCCGGGGCTGAGGCCGGATGACTGGAAGAAGATCACGACACCGGTCCTGGTATTCCGCAGCGGCCAGTCCGATCCGCATCACCCCCGCTACACCAGTGAACAGGTCCACAACCTTCTGCCGAACTCAACCATGGTGGAGCCGCCCTGGAGCGACCGGGAGTGGATCGATCGCATGCTCGATCAGGAAAACGGCCTGTTCAAGAGCTGGGGCATGCTCGCGCCGCAACTGGCGGAATTCGACGAGGGATAGGCCGGCGCATTTGAGACGCCGGTCCGGAGTGTGCCGCCTGCGCGCGCGCCCTTTTGGGCTCACATCGCCCTGATCTGATCCCAGGCGGCGTCGGTCATCCAGGTGTATTCGAGATAGTGGCCAAAGCGGCTGCGGCCATCGAGGTAGAGGAACTTGAGGTTGTCTCCGCCCATGTCGCGCTCCATCACCAGCGGCAGATCCTGCTTGTCGACCCGGGCGCGGAAGTCCGTCCAGTCGGGAACCCGGAAGCACACCTGGTGGAAGCGTAGCGGCCCGCCGTTCGAGGGGGCGTTGGCGTAGACGCCGATCGGATCGGTCAGCGGCTGGATCAGCTCGTATTGCATTTCGCCGATCCAGATAAAGCAAAGCCGCATTTTGTTGATGAACTCGCCGTTCGGAGTGTCGACCGGCTGATCGACTTCCATGATATGCGGCTCGTGCGTCATGCCGCGCCCGCGGAATTGGGCAATCCCTTCCTCGAGGTCGTCGCAAACGTAACCGAGCTGATATAGGTGGCCTTCAAGCATTGCTGATCTCCCGTGCTACGCCCGATTAGCCTTCGCGCGCCACATCGTAGCGCGACAGGTAGCGTTCGAACATCGGATCGAGCTGTTCCTTGGTCAGCCCGTACTGCGCGAGCTTGTATTCGTGCTTGCCGAACTTGTTCTGCGGGTTGTCGTCGAGCCAAGCCTGGATGCCGGCCTCGGCCTCGGGGGTCCAGTCGTCGCCAAGATCCGCGTAGAGCTTCTTCATCGTGGCCATGGGATCGTTGGTCATGTCGGCGTAGTGGACATCGATCACCCGGTCCTCGCCGCACTTGTCGCGAAAATCCATGATCCGGTCGGCGTGCACCTGCGCCTGCCAGGGATAGTTCTCGCCGAGCCATTCGGCGTCGATCCGGCCCATCAGCATCTGGTGGCTGAGCGAGATGATGCTGCAGAACGATCCGGTGGCGGTGTAGGGGTCGCGGTGAGTCCAGATCAGCCTCGCATCCGGATATTCCTTGATCAGGTATTCCAGATGCAGCGCGTGGCTCGGCATCTTCAGGTTCCACACGCCCGGCGCGTGGTGCTGGAGTGCCTGCAGGAACTTGCGGTGATAGGCATAGGCCGAAGTCATGTCGGCGGAGAAGATGAATTCCCGGTATTCGGGCAGGACGCCCTTGGATTCGATCATCAGCGTCTTGAAGTCATGCGCCAGGTACCAGACGCATTCATGCGGATAGACCGCCGAAGACCGGTAGATCTTGCCCATTTCCGGGTGCGCTTCCAGCATCTGCCTTTCGCGTTCCAGCCGCGCCAGGCAACGCGTATCGGTCTTGAGCGTTTCCGTAGTGGCCGGCGGCACGGGTTCCTCGATTTCCCATTCGAGCGGCGAACGGCGCGCCGGATCTGCGGCGAGCAGGTTTGACAGCAGCGTCGTGCCGGTGCGCGGGATGCCCATAACGAACACCGGACGCTCGATCGGCCGGTCGAGAAGCCCAGGCTCATGCTTCAGGTAGTTCGTCACGCGCAGGCGGTTGCCGAGGTAGTGCCGGCAATCTCCCGCAACCCGCTCGATTCCGGCGTCGTTGTAAAGCCCCTTGGCAATGCCGTTGTTGAAATCCTTGACGAAGACCTCAAGGCCCTCACGCCAGGTGTCGGCGTCGAATTCGTCGAGGCCGGTTTCCTGCATTGCCTGCTCGACCAGGGCATCTGCCACGAGCTGTTGGGTCATCGATTGGTTCCTCTCCGCTGGATTGCTGGCGGGGCCGTTGCGGGACGCCCCTCTGTGGCCGAGATAACCCGCAAGCGGCTTGGCTTGGCAATTCGCTTTGCCCTGCTAATCGAGACAGACTGTCGAATTCAGGCCAATTCCGGAACCTCATGCGGCCGGGGTTCAAGGCCGCGCCCCTGCCGCCGGTGAAACTGGCTGGGACTGATGCCGACGCCCCGGCGGAAGGCGAAGGTGAAGCTCGAGGGCGAAGAAAAGCCCAGCGAGAAGGCGACCGTCTTGACGCTTTCGCCGGCCATGAGCAGCCGTTTGGCGGTCTCCATGCGCCGCTGTTCGACATAATCGCCGATCGAGCAGCCCCGGCTCACGCGGAAGCCGCGCGTGAGCTGGCGCACCGATATGTTGCAAAGCCGGGCCAGCTCGGAAAGCGAAGGCGCGCGCATGTCATCGCTGAGCCGCTCGTCGATGAGGCGCAGGCGCCATCCCGCAAGACCGCCGGTGACGGGCCGCTCGACCCGTTCGAGGCAGAACCGGGCCAGCTCGATAGCCAATTCGCCGCTCAGGAATTCGATCATCCGGTCCGACGCCAGTCCGGGATGGCGCACCTCCTCGGCTATGCGATACAGCAGCGCCCTGATCCGTGCGTTGGTGATATCCAGCGTCGATGCCAGCTGCTTCTCGTTCCAGTCGAGAGTCCGCCCCACAAGCGTGTGGATCGTTTCCTGGTCCAGCTGACACAGCAGCGAGGATTGCCGCACGCTGCCGCCCTTGATGAGCAGCTTCTCGCCGGGCGGAATCATGAAGATGTCACCGAGCCGGTCGAGGCGTTGCGGACCCCAGCGCTCGCGATAGCCTGCCCTGGCGTCAAGTGGACGAGGCGTCAGGCACATGTTGATCTGGTAGGCATCGTCGTCTGACAGCACCGCCTGGGCTGGCGCCGTGATGTCATATCGCACGAGCTGCGCGGTCATGGCGGGACACTGGACTTCAGCGTCGATGGTCAGCGTTGCGACCTCGTTCATCACCCTGCGCTGACTCACTGCATTGCCTCTCGTCGCTGTTCCGGCTCAACGCCGCATTATGTCCCTGATTACAAGATATGGCCTGATTTCTACGTCTAGCAGGGTTGCAGCGCAACCGGGCTGCGCCAAACATCCGGCCTCGAATTCCGCGCTCCGCAGATGGGCGCGGGCCAAGACAACAAGGAGGATGGCATGGCGAAGGGCCTGTTCGATTGCACCGGCAAGGTAACGATGGTCACTGGCGGCAATGGCGGACTCGGCCTTGGTTTCGCGATGGGGTGCGCCAAGATGGGCGGCGACATAGCGATCTGGGCGCGCAACGAGGAAAAGAGCGCGGCAGCGAAGGAAACGCTGCTTGAGGCGGGAGCCGGCAAGGTCATCGCCTATCAGGTGGATGTGTCGGACGAAAAGGCGATCATCGATGGCTACGCCCGGCTGATGGAGGATTTCGGCCGCATCGATTGCGTCTTTGCGAATTCAGGCCGTTCGTCAAAGAGCCGTTCGGTGCTCACCATGGAAACCGAGGAATGGCACGACCTGCTCAATGTCAGCCTGCACGGTGCCTTCTTTACCCTGCGAGAAGCGGCCAAGCTTATGGTGGCGCGTTCCGAAGCAGGAGAACCGGGAGGCAGCCTGGTGTTTTGCGGCAGCCTTTCCATGTTCCACGGCATTGCCGGGATCGAGAACTATGCTGCGGCCAAGGGCGGGATGGGCGCGGTTATCCGGGGCATGGCGGCGGAGCTCGGCAAATACCGTATCCGTGCCAACACCATCGCGCCCGGCATGATTTTTACCGAGATGATGAAGCAGGCCCCGAAGGAGCAGCAGGAACAGCTCAAGGCCTTCTTCAGCGCCAAGACGCCGATCCCTCGCGTGGGTTATCCCGAGGATTTCGAGGGCATCGCCGCCTATCTTTGCAGCGATGCATCGAGCTTCCACACGGGAGACACGATCGTGATCGACGGCGGCAGTGTGATATATCCGCCCTACGCGATGGACACCTACGCATAACCAACCGCGAGCGTCCGAAACGGGAGAACAAGCCATGAAGGTCCTGAACATCCACGAGGTGAACGACGTCAGGCTCGACGATTATGTCCTGCCCGACGCCGGCCCCAAGGACGTGGTCGTCAAGATGAAGGCCTGCGGCATCTGCGGCAGCGACCTGTCCTACATCAAGTATGGCGGGATCATGCGCCAGCCGGGTGGTGTGACGCCGATCGGCCATGAAGGCGCGGGCGAGGTGCTGCGGGTCGGCTCCGACGTTTCCGGCGTTTCGGTGGGCGATCCGGTGATCATCAACCCGATGATGACGCCGAGCAACATCGGCAGCGGCGGAACCGAGGGCGCCTTCGTCGACGAACTGCTGGTGCGCGAAGCCGAACGGGGCACCAACCTGCTGCCGATACCCGAAGGGGTGCCCTACGATGTCGCCGCGATGTGCGAGCCGCTGGCGGTCGCCATGCATGGTGTCAATCGCATGGAAGTGAAGCCGGGCGACAAGGTTGTCGTTTTCGGCTGCGGGCCGATCGGGCTGGGTATGGTGCTCTGGCTCGTCGATCGGGGCATCACCGACGTCATTGCGCTCGATCTCGCGCAGGAAAGGCTCGACCGGGCCGAGGCGCTTGGCGCGCGGGCGGTGCTGAACCCGGCCGAAGTCGACATCAAGGAAGAGATCGGCAAGCTCCATGGCACCGAGATGTGCATGCATAAGCCGGCGGTCGGCACCGACGCCTTCATTGACGCTGCGGGTTCGCCGCGGGTGATCACCGATGTGATCAACATGGCGAAGTACCATTCGCGCTTCGTGATCACGGCCGCCTATATGCAGCCTCTCGAGGTGCCGTTCGGTACGATGCTGACCAGCGAGATGACGATCACGACGGCGGTGGGCTATCCCACCGAGATGCCGGAAGTGGTCGCGGCCATGCCTCGGCTCAAGGACAAGATCCAGTCGCTGATCAGCCATCACCTGCCGTTCGACAAGGTCCTCGACGGGCTCAAGATCGCCGGCACGCCGGAATCGGCCAAGGTGATGATCGAATTCGAAGGGGCGTGATCATGGCAGTGCAGGAAAAAGCTCCGCCTCTCGCAGGCCTGGTCCTGGCCGGCGACGAGCAGAAGGAAGCCGTCGCGATCACCGATTTCGTCTTTATGGCGAGGGATGTTTCGAACGCCTATCTGGTCACGACCGACGATGGCGATGTGATGGTCAACACCGGCATCGTGAACAACGCGGAGCGCAATGTCGCCTTGCTCAGGCCGCACCGCACCGGACCGCTGCGCTATATCATCCTGACGCAAAGCCATGCCGATCACTTCGGCGGAGTTCCCAGCTTCAGGGAAGAAGGTACCAAGGTCGTCGGTGGGCCGGGTTATCTCGAGGGTAGGGACGACATGCTTGGAATGCAGTCCTATTTCGGACCGCGCACCTTCAAGCTGTGGGGCAGCACGCTCAAGCAGGACGGACCGCCCAGGACGGCGCAACCCGATGTCACGCCCGATATCTTCGTCGAGGACCGCATGACACTCGATGTCGGCGGGCGGACCTTCGAACTCATCCACGCGCCGGAAGGCGAGACCGAAGACAATATCGTCGTGTGGATGCCGAAAGAGAAGATCGTCTTCACCGGCAACACGTTCGGCCCGGTGTGGCTCTCCATGCCCTTCCTCAACACGCTGCGGGGCGACAAGCCGCGCCGCGTGCGCACCTATCTGCAATCGCTGGAAAAGGTGCGCGATCTGGGTGCGGAGATCGTCATCACCGGACATGGCGAACCGATCGTCGGCAAGGACCGAATTCGAGAGGATCTCGACCGGATGGAAGCCGCTGTGACCTACGTGCGCGATTACACGCTGGAAGGCATGAAAGCGGGTAAGACCGTCCACGAGCTGATGCATGACTTCGAGTTTCCGGGAAATGTCGCGATCGGCGATTTTCACGGGAAGGCGAGCTGGGCGGTCAAATCGATCTGGCGCGAGTATTCGGGCTGGTTCCATTACGAGGACGGAACGACCGAGCTTTACGGCGTACCCCGCTCCAGCGTTTACGGCGATCTTGCCGAGCTTGCGGGCGGGGCCGATAAGCTGGCCGAGCGGGCGAGGGCGAAGCTCGAAGCGGGCAAGCCGCTCGAAGCGCTGCACCTGGTCGATATCGCGCTGGGCGCCGATGCGAGCGCGCGCAGCGCTCTGGAAGTAAAGCGGGACGCGAGTCAGAAGCTGCTGGAAGAGTGCGGCGGCCAGAACCTGAGCGAAACCATGTGGC
>JAGREL010000089.1 GCA_020446575.1 Novosphingobium sp.
CCTTCGTCGATTTTCAGAACGACGTCACGGCTTCGGATGTTTCGCTGGCCGTGCGGGAGGGCTTCGTCTCGGTCGAACACCTCAAGCGCTACACCACACTCGGCATGGCCACGGATCAGGGCAAGACGGGACAACTCAACGGCCATGCACTGCTCGCGGCGGCTACAGGCAAATCCATTGCGGAGGCGGGGACCGTGCTTTCCCGCCCACCTTACCATCCGGTCACGATCGGTGTTCTGGCCGGGCATCATCGCGGCGAGCATTTCCGGCCAGTGCGCTGCACAGCCTCCCATGACTGGGCAGCCGCGCGCGGGGCAAGCTTCACCAACGTTGGACAGTGGAAGCGCGCGCAATGGTATACGCGTCCCGGCGAACGCGACTGGCTGGAGACGGTCAACCGCGAAGTGGCGATGACGCGCGGTGGTGTTGGAATTTGCGACGTCTCGACGCTGGGCAAGATCGACGTGCAAGGGCCGGACGCAGGAGCGCTGCTCGACCGGCTCTATATCAACACCTTTTCGACCCTTGCGGTGGGCAAGGCGCGCTACGGCGTCATGCTGCGCGAGGACGGCCTGGTGATGGACGACGGCACTGTCACGCGGTTGGCCGAGGACAGTTTCTACGTCACGACCACCACCGCCAACGCTGCGCTGGTCATGCAGCACATCGATTTTGCGAGGCAGGTGATCTGGCCGGAACTCGATGTTCAGGCGACCTCCGTGACTGAACAATGGACGACCTATTCCATCGCCGGACCGAATTCGCGCAGCCTTCTGCAGTTGGTCTTCCCCGATCTCGACCTGTCGCCGGAGGGTTTTGCGTTCATGGCGGCGATGAAATTCACCTGGCGCGGCATCGGCGCGCGGATCTTCCGCGTCTCCTTCTCCGGCGAACTGGCCTACGAGGTAAGCGTGCCGGCGCTTTACGGAGCGCAGCTGCTTCGCGATCTCATGGACTCCGGCCGCGAATTCGGCGCGGTCCCCTATGGCACCGAGGCGCTTGGCGTGATGCGCATCGAGAAGGGCCATCCCGCCGGTAACGAGCTCAACGGACAGACGACCGCAGCGGATCTGGGCCTGGGGCGCATGATGTCGAAGAAAAAGGATTTCATTGGCCGCGTCATGGCCCAGCGCCCCGGCCTCACGGACCCGGCTCGGCCCGCCCTGGTCGGTATCAGGCCCGTGGAGCCCGGCGTCCGGCTGAGAGCAGGTGCGCATCTTCTGGAACCGGGAAAGCCCGCCATCGCGGCCAACGACCGGGGTCACGTAACCTCTGCGGCGTGGTCCCCGACGCTGGGCCACTCGGTCGCCCTGGCATTGCTTTCCCACGGCCCCGACCGGCATGGCGAGCGGGTCGTGGTTCACGATCCGGTGCGCGGCGGCGATGTCGAGGCGGAAGTGTGCAGCCCGGTGTTCGTGGATCCTGAAGGAGCACGCATGCGTGGCTGACCAGCTTGTATTTGGCGAAAGGGCCGGGCGTGGGATTGCCACCGTCATGGCACGAAAGGACGTTGGCGCCGGGGCGATCGGCGAAGCGTTGGGGCTTCAGCTTGCGGACGGGCCCGTGGCCGTCACGCAGGGAACGATGCTGGCAGTCGGCACCGGCCCCGGCACCTGGCTCGTCATGGATGATGCCGCCGCGCACGACTTCGCGGACGTTCTGCAGGAGCGGCTCAGCGGTCTCGCCTCGGTTTCGGACCAGTCCAGCGGCTATGCGATCTTCCAGCTCACCGGGCCGGGCGCACGGACCGTGCTCCAGCGTGGCGCTGCAATCGACTTCCACCCGGACTGCTTCGGTCCCGGGTGCGTCGCGACGACCGTCATCGCCCACATCGGCGCCATCATCCGGCAGGTCGACGACCTTCCTTCCTTCGAGGTGGCCGTGTTCCGAAGCCTGTCGGGCAGTTTCCGTCACTGGCTGACGGAAGCCGCTGCCGCACTCTGAAATTTCACGGGATCGAAAGCACCATGAGCACCGCCTACCGACTGACACTGTCCTGCCCCAACCGGCCGGGCATCGTGACACGTGTGACCGGCGAACTCTTCGCCCACGGTGGGGACATCAATGAGGCGCATCAGTACGACGACGTTGAAACCGGACAGTTCTTTGCGAGGATTGTCTTTTCCCTGCCCGGAGGAGCGGACGTGGCGGACCTGAAGAAGGGCTTCGCCGCGATCGGCGAGGAATTCGCGATGGACTGGTCGATCCGGGGGGTGGACGAGCGCTGCAAGGTGCTGGTCCTGGTGTCGAAATTCGATCATTGCCTGGTCGATCTGATATACCGGCACCGGATCGGCGAGCTGGCGATGGAAATAGTCGGCATTGCCTCCAACCATCCGCGCGAGGCTGTTTCCGACATGGATTTCGGCTCGATCCCGTTCCATCACCTTCCTGTCAGCAAGGAAACCAAGCCGGCCCAGGAAGCGCGGATCAAGCGGCTTGTCGCCGAGACAGGCGCCGAGCTGGTCGTGCTGGCCCGTTACATGCAAATCCTCTCGAACGATCTCGCGGCGTTCCTCAGCGGCCGCTGCATCAATATCCACCACAGCTTCCTACCGGGCTTCAAGGGGGCGAAGCCCTATCATCAGGCCCACGCGCGCGGCGTGAAGCTGATCGGGGCGACGGCGCACTATGTCACCGCGGACCTCGACGAGGGGCCGATCATCGAACAGGACGTCGAGCGGATCAGCCATCACGACAGCGCTGAGGTTCTCATCCGCAAGGGCCGGGATATCGAGCGCCGCGTTCTTTCCCGGGCGGTCTTGTTCCATATCGAGGGCCGGGTGCTGCCCAACGGCAGCAAGACGGTGGTATTCATGAGCTGAGCGATTGCCCGCAATGTCTCAACCGGTTCATAGAGGTGCACCGGGAAATGGACGTTCCAACCGATCCGGAAGGCCGCGCAGGATGACAGACGAACCGACGACGAGCCGTCAATCGCGGAGGCAGGCCGACGACGAGCCGGAAACCGGATCGTCCGCGCCGAGCGTTGCGGAGCGCAGCCTGGAAAAAGCGCTCGGCTTGCAGATCCGTACGCTGCGGCGCCAGCAGGACCTTTCTGTCGCGGACCTTGCCAGTGCGGCCGGCATCTCGAACGGCATGCTTTCGAAGATCGAGAACGGCGGGATTTCGCCATCACTGACGACGCTGCAGGCGATTTCGGGAGTGCTGCAGGTTCCCTTGTCCTCGCTGTTCGCCTCGTTCGAGGAGCGGCAGGACTGCTCCTTCGTTCCGGCGGGACAGGGCCTGACAATCGACCGCCGGGGGACCAAGGTCGGCCATGTCTACCGCCTGCTCGGTCACGTCCTGCGCGGCGATGTCGCGGTCGAGCCCTACCTTATCGAATTGAGCGGAGACGCTGCTCCGTACACCAGCTTCCGCCACAGCGGGGTCGAGTTCATCTACATGCTGAAAGGCGAGATGACCTATCGCCACGGCTCGAAGAGTTACGCTCTGAAGGAGGGAGACTCGCTGCTGTTCGACAGCGCGGCGGCCCACGGCCCGGAAGTGCTGAGCGGCAGGGAGATCGCTTATCTGTCGATCATCATCTACCCGCGCAGCGAAGCCTGAATTTTCTTCACAGGAAAAAAGATTTCTTTAAAGTTGACATTGCGCTGCAACGCACCCTAGTGTCCGGGCGAATTCGGACGAAGGGAATCAACCTATGTGCGGGATTGTCGGGCTGTTCCTGAAGGACAGCTCGCTCGAGCCTCAACTCGGCTCGCTCCTGGCCGGCATGCTCGAAGTGATGACCGACCGCGGACCCGACAGCGCAGGCTTTGCGGTCTATGGCGCCGCCGAGCCGGGACGCGTGAAACTGACGGTTCGCGGTCCCGACCTCGATACGATCGGAGACGCCCTCGGGCATGATGTCAAGGTGACCTGGCGTGATACCCATGCCGTCCTTTCCGTTCCCGAGGCGCAGGAAGAAACGGTCCGCGGCTGGCTTGCCCGGGAGCGGCCGGACGTCGTCGTCACCGGCGCGGGGCGACGCATCGAACTCTACAAGGAAGTCGGCCTTCCGGCGCAGGTCACCAGCCGCTTCGGCCTTCGTGCAATGGCTGGAACGCATGGGGTCGGCCATACCCGCATGGCGACCGAAAGCGCTGTCACGACCGACGGAGCCCACCCTTTCTCGACCGGCGAGGACCAGTGCCTGGTGCACAACGGCTCGCTGTCGAACCATCACAGCTTGCGCCGGATGCTCGAGCCGCAAGGCATCCATATCGCAACGGAAAACGATAGCGAGGTGGCGGCGGGCTATCTCACCTGGAAGATGAAGGGCGGGGCGACGCTGGCACAGGCGCTGGAAGCTGGCCTCGATGATCTCGACGGCTTCTTCACCTTCGTGGTCGGCACCGAGGACGGGTTCGCCGTCCTGCGCGATCCGATCTCCTGCAAGCCGGCGGTCATGGCCGAGACTGACCGGTATGTCGCATTCGGTTCCGAATATCGGGCGCTCGTCGGATTGCCGGGAATTGAAGCCGCCAAGGTCTTCGAACCCGAACCTGCGGTCGTCTATGCATGGGTGCGTGACTGATGCCGACCGTCGATCTGGCAAAGACGAGCAAGCGCGAACTCAACGGCGCACTGCACGCCCTCGGCGAGAAGGACCACGGCTTGTCCTGGCGGGTCGATAATCCGGCGGGACAGCATGCCCTGGCATGCGGGCTAGACGCTCCCGTCAACATCGAGATCGTCGGCCACGTCGGGTACTACTGCGCCGGCATGAACAAGCAGGCGAAGGTGGTCGTCGAAGGCAATGCCGGCGTCGGCGTGGCCGAGAACATGATGTCGGGCCTTGTCCACGTGAAGGGCGATGCCAGCCAGTCCGCGGGCGCGACGGCGCACGGGGGTCTGCTGGTGATCGACGGCAATGCGTCTGCGCGCTGCGGCATTTCGATGAAAGGCGTCGATATCGTGGTCAAGGGTTCGATCGGTCCGATGAGCGCCTTCATGGCGCAGGCGGGTAGACTTGTCGTCCTCGGCGATGCCGGCGACGCGCTCGGAGATTCGATTTACGAGACACGGATATATGTGCGCGGCGCCGTGAAGAGCCTCGGCGCGGATTGCATCGAAAAGGAAATGCGCGAGGAACATCGCGCCGAGCTGCGCGAGCTGCTTGATGCCGCCGGCATCGGCGAGGATGTCGCTGTGGACGAGTTCCGGCGCTACGGTTCCGGCCGCCAGCTCTACAACTTCCATGTCGACAACGCCGCGGCATACTGAGGGATCGCCTTATGGACGTCGATAACATTCCTCAGACGCTGCCGCGCCATTCGGCCACTTTCGATCCCTATACGATTTCGGAAATCCGCCGGGCTGCCGCAACCGGCATTTACGATATCCGGGGCGGCGGCGCGAAGCGCCGCGTACCCCATTTCGACGATCTGCTGTTCCTTGGCGCCTCCATGTCGCGTTATCCGCTGGAAGGCTATCGGGAGAAATGCGCAACTGATGTCGTGCTGGGGGACCGGTTTGCCAGCAAGCCGATTCACCTCAAGATACCGATTACCATCGCAGGGATGAGCTTCGGCTCGCTCTCGGCCCAGGCCAAGGAGGCGCTGGGACGCGGGGCCAGTATTGCCGGGACGTCGACGACGACGGGCGATGGTGGCATGACGCCCGAGGAACGCGGGCAGTCGCAAACGCTGGTGTATCAGTACCTGCCCAGCCGATACGGCATGAACCCCGATGATCTGCGCAAGGCCGACGCCATAGAAGTGGTGCTGGGCCAGGGCGCGAAGCCGGGTGGCGGAGGCATGCTGCTGGGCCAGAAGATTTCCGACCGGGTCGCCGAAATGCGCACGCTGCCCAAGGGCATCG
>JAGREL010000001.1 GCA_020446575.1 Novosphingobium sp.
TCAAGGAGGTAATGACCAACGAGGCTTCGGTGCTGGTCGACAGCGATGCGGCCAACAAGGCCGACGATGCCGATACGGCGCTGCAGGAACTCGGTGCTGACCATGTGGGCCTCGCCCTGGTGACGGCCACGGTCACCGTCTGGGACGAGGATTCCGCGCTTGCTGCCGAGAAGTTGCGCCTGGTTGAGAAGGTCATTCAGGGCCGCGATTTCACCTGCGTGACCGAAGGCATGAATGCGATCGAAGCCTGGCTCGGATCGCTGCCCGGTCAGGTCTATGCCAATGTCCGCCAGCCTCCGATCTCGACGCTGAACCTTGCGCATATGATGCCGCTATCTGCGGTCTGGGCGGGACCCGAACGTGATGCGCATTTCGATGCGCCGCCGCTCTTCTATGCGCGGACCGAAGGCTCGACCCCGTTTCGCTTTGCGCTCCATGTCGGCGATGTCGGCCATAGCCTGGTGGTCGGGCCGACCGGGGCGGGCAAATCCGTGCTTCTGGCAATGATGGCGATGCAATTTCGCCGGTATGATCGCGCGCAGATATTCGCCTTCGACTTTGGCGGTTCGATCCGGGCCGCAGCGCTCGCCTGCGGTGGTGACTGGCAGGATCTGGGATCGAGCCTCTCCGACGACAGCGAGGAAGCTGTGCTGTTGCAGCCGCTTGCGCGGATCGATGAACCGGCGGAGCGGAACTGGGCTTCGGAATGGCTTCAGGCAATCCTTGCTGCTGAAGGTGTTGTGGTCGATCCGGTCACCAAGGATCATCTTTGGTCGGCGCTCACCTCGCTCAGCACAGCACCCGTCGCCGAACGCACACTCACCGGGCTAGCCGTCCTGTTGCAATCGCAGGGCTTGAAACAGGCGCTCGCCCCCTATTGCATCGGCGGTCCGTTCGGGCGGTTGCTCGATGCTGAAAGCGAGCGGCTCGGCAAGGCAAGCTTTCAGGCCTTCGAGACCGAAGGCCTGAACGGATCGGCGGCGGCACCGGCGGTGCTGTCCTATCTCTTCCACCGGATCGAAGGACGGCTCAACGGATCGCCCACGCTCATCATCATCGATGAAGGCTGGCTGGTGCTCGACAGCCCGGCCTTCGCCGCGCAATTGCGCGAATGGCTGAAGACCCTGCGCAAGAAGAATGCGAGTGTGGTGTTCGCCACGCAAAGCCTCGCCGATATCGAGACCTCGGCAATTGCACCTGCCATCATCGAGAGCTGCCCGACCCGCATCTTCCTGCCCAATGAACGCGCGGTCGAGCCGCAAATCCTCTCGATCTATCGCCGCTTCGGCCTCAACGATCGCCAGATCGAAATCCTCAGCCGGGCCACGCCCAAGCGCGATTACTACTGCCAGTCCGCGCGCGGCAATCGCCTGTTCGAACTGGGGCTGGGTGAAGTCGCGCTCGCTTTCACTGCGGCCTCTTCCAGGAGCGACCAGCTGGCGATCTCGCGCATCATCGCAAGCGAAGGCCGTGCGGGTTTTGCCGCGGCCTGGTTGAAGCATCGCGGTCTCGCCTGGGCCGCCGAGCTGCTTGGCGGCTCCGACACCGCATCCTTTTCCCCCAGCCCCAAACAAGGAGAATAATCATGATCCCCCGACGAACTTTTCGTGGTCTTTTGACCGGTATCGCGCTGGCCTGCGCCGGCAGCGGCGCGCTCGTTTCTGCCCCAGCACATGCCCAGTTTGGCGGCGTGGTCTATGATCCGTCGAACTATGCCCAGAACGTGCTCACCGCCGCGCGCACGCTCGAGCAGATCAACAACCAGATCCGCATGCTGCAAAACCAGGCGAACTCGCTCGTCAATGAGGCGCGCAATTTGCAGAGTCTTCCGACGACGGTGCTCCAGCCTTTGCAGGACCAGATCCGTCAGACCCAGCAACTGCTGCGCGAGGCGCAGCGTATCGCTTACGACGTCCGTCAGATCGAAGCGAGTTTCGACGCACAGTACAAGAATGTGCCTTTGAATGCCTCGCAGCAGGCCATGGTCGAGGGAGCAGAGGCGCGTTGGCAGAACAGCGTGGCCGGCTTCGAGGATGCGCTCAAGGTTCAGGCTGGTGCGGTCGCCAATATCGAAGGTTCGCGCGCGGCGGTGAATGAACTGGTCAGCGCCAGCCAGTCGGCCACCGGCGCGCTGCAGGCGGCACAGGCCGGCAACCAGCTGCTCGCAGTGCAGGCCCAGCAACTCGCCGATCTGACTGCGACG
Source organism: Novosphingobium sp. (assembly GCA_020446575.1). Classification (GTDB taxonomy): domain Bacteria; phylum Pseudomonadota; class Alphaproteobacteria; order Sphingomonadales; family Sphingomonadaceae; genus Novosphingobium. Next base: position 2,204 of record JAGREL010000001.1, read on the forward strand.
CTTGCTGCCGTGAGCCGGGCACAGACGCTCGATGCGGCAGAGCGCGCAGCGGCCAAGGCGCAGGCGCGCGAGCAGCTTCGGCGTTTCCTGGCCAATCGGCCGCGCTACCTGCCCAGCGGCTCGAAGTAAGCCCCAATGCATAGCAAGCTCCTTGCGCGCGTCGGTGCGGCCGTCTTTGTCGGGATCGCTGTCGCCATGACTCTCGTGCAGATGCGCGAGGAGCCTGCTGCGCGCCCGGAGCCCGCCCGGGAAGTCTGGGTACCCGATGGCGACCCGCTGCCTGCACAATTGCGCGCCTGTGCGCAGATGGGCGAACTGGCGCTTTCCTCTAGCGATTGCCGCGCGGTGTGGGCCGAAAAGCGCCGCCGCTTTTTTGGTGTCGATCATCCCGAAGCCTATTCGGGCTTCGATGCATCGCCGCCGCCGCCTGTGGCGGTTCTCCCAGAGCCAACTTCTGTTGGTGCACAGCGAGGGAAGGACTGACATGGGCGGCACCGGCGTCGTCGATCGCTTCCTCGCGATCTTCTCCCAATATATCGACAGCGGATTCGGACTGCTGTCAGGCGAAGTCGCCTTTATCGCGACGACGCTGATCGTGATCGATGTGACGCTGGCAGCCCTTTTCTGGAGCTGGGGCGAAAATGACGACATCATTGCCCGGCTCGTCAAGAAGACGCTTTTCGTCGGGATCTTTGCCTACATCATCGGCAATTGGAGCGCGCTCGCCAATATCGTGTTCCAGAGTTTCGCCGGACTGGGGTTGAAGGCCAGCGGATCGGGCCTTGCCGCTGGCGACCTGTTGCAGCCGGGCCGGGTTGCCCAGGTTGGGATCGATGCCGCCTGGCCGCTGATCGAATCCATCGCAGACCTGATGGGCTATGTCGGCTTCTTCGAGAACTTCCTGCAGATCGTGATCCTGCTGCTCGCCTGGGCGGTAGTGATCATCGCCTTCTTCATCCTGTCGATCCAGCTCTTCGTCACTTTGATCGAGTTCAAGCTGACCACGCTCGCGGGCTTCGTGCTCATTCCCTTCGGCCTGTTCGGCAAATCCGCCTTCATGGCCGAACGTGTGCTCGGTAACGTCATCTCGTCCGGCATCAAGGTCCTGGTACTCGCCGTCATTATCGGTATCGGCTCGACGCTGTTTTCCGAGTTCACCGCTGGTTTCGGCGGCGCGACGCCGACGATCGACGACGCGATGGCCATCGTGCTCGCGGCGCTTTCGCTGCTTGGACTTGGCATTTTCGGTCCCGGCATCGCCAATGGCCTCGTCTCCGGCGGCCCGCAGCTCGGCGCAGGTGCTGCCGTTGGAACAGGTCTCGCCGCAGGCGGCATGGTCGCGGCGGGTGCCGCCACGGTTGGCGCAGTGGCCTCTGGTGGCGCCGCTCTCGCGGGAGGCGTCGCTGCGGCGGCACGTGGTGGCGCCTCGCTCGCTGGTGGGGCATCCACCGCTTACAGTCTCGGCGCGGCCGGTCAGTCCGGCGGTTCCGCCGTCGCCTCCGGCCTCGGCAATGTCGCGAGTGCAGGAGCTTCGAAGACGGGATCGGCCATCGCCAGCCCGTTCCGCCGCGCCGCCGCATCAATGCGGGAGAGCTTCGAGGCTGGAAGCCGCTCCGTGTCCGGTGAGGCGGGCGCCAGCGAAGTCGAAACCGCTTCTGCACCGGCCAGCTCCTCCACCGAAACCAGCGGCCCGCCACCCTGGGCCAAGCGGATGCAGCGCTCCCAGAAGCTCTCCCACAGCGTCCAGGCAGCCGGTCATGCCGTCAAATCCGGCGACGCCCATGGCGGCGGCTCATCCGTCAACCTCTCAGAAAGCGAGTGACCATGTTCAAACGACCGTCCGCCCATTACGGCAAGTCACCGCAACCCGAGACGCCCTACCAGCGGGCCGCACAGGTCTGGGACGACCGCATCGGTTCCGCGCGCGTGCAGGCGAAGAACTGGCGGTTGATGGCCTTCGGTTCGCTGGCGCTCTCCGCTGGATT
>JAGREL010000090.1 GCA_020446575.1 Novosphingobium sp.
TTCTTCGCGCAGTGGACAGGGGGCATCTTCAAGGACGCGGACAAGAATCCCGTCCTGCGCACTTTCGCTCACCACCCGCAGCTCGCGAACGCCTTTTCGCCGCTCAACATCCACTTGCTGAGCACCAACACCCTGCCGGTGAAACTGCGGCAGATCGCGATCATGCGAACGGCATGGCTGTGCAAGGCAACCTACATGTGGTCGAGCCATCTGCAGACGAGCGTCAGTTGCGGATTGTCGCCGGAGATGTATGGCCCGATCCAGCGTGGCGCAGACGATCCCTATTTCACCGATTTCGAGCGCACCGTCATTCGCGCGACAGAAGACCTGGTGAATGACAGGAAGATCAGCGACGCGAACTGGGATGCGCTCCGGGCGGAATGGAACGAGAAGCAGATGCTCGATTTCATGTTCACGGTCGGCTGCTACGTCATGGTCGCCGGCGTGATGCGTTCGACGGGAGCCGAACGTCTCCCCGACCTGCTGGAACTGGCCGAGGAATACGGCGCGCCGCAATAGGTCAGACCGTTTGGATATTCACCGGAATGCCCGAAAAACGAGGCATGAAATTGATCGGCTGAACATGGTGCGTGAGCGACGTGAGTTCCCCGACATTGGCTCCGCCGTCTGTCTCGGGATCGCCGGAGCCGGTAAGCTGCCCGAACATATGCGTCATTGAGATCACGCCGCGGCGCAACCTGTTCTCGGCCTTGGCAAGTGTACTGACCGCGCCGAATTCAGAGGAAATCTCGATCTTCTCGCCGTCCTCGATGCCGGCTTCGCGCATGTCGTCGGGATTCATGTAAGCGAAGTTCACCGGATAGCGTCGCCGGGCCTCGCTCGAATTGACATATGCACCGTTGATCGCATGCAGGATGCGGCGGCTGATGAGCTGGTGCGAAAAGCCCTTTTCAGCAGCTTCCCGTGAAAGCTGGCCCAGCTCGGCAGCGACATCCGGTGGACACAGCTCCAACCTGCCCGAACTATCCGGGCCGGGCTGAACGTAACGCGCCGCATTGCGAGGCCTTACGCCGCCCGGATTGGCCTTCACCTCGTCGAATGGCACCAGACTCTCGCTGCACAGGAAGCGGCAGAGCTCTTCGGGATCGGGCTTGTCGTCCATGCTCAGCGGCAATCCGTTGGCGATGTCCTCGAAACGCATCCCGTAATTCCAGTACTTGAAAGTAAGCGGCACTTTCATCCGCGCGGCAACGCCCCAGAAGAACTCCCATTCATCGATCACGCCGTCCGGCCTCGGCACGACCGGCGGAGCGTATTGCACGAAGGCTTCGGGGAACATGGCATCGCCGGGCACAGTGATTTCCGCGCGCTCGAAAGGCGTAGTCGTGGCGATGACGTAGTCCGAGAGCTTGCACGTCTCGTTCATCCGCACGTCGAGCGAAACCAGCAAGTCCAGCTTCTCGAACGCTGCTTTCGCGAAAGCGGGATCGCCCATTGCCTTGAGCGGATCGCCGCCGAAGGAAATCAATGCGCGGATACGGTCGGGTGAATCCGAAGTGATCTCACGCGGGATCAGTGCCGACGGCATCTCGCCCAGCAGCAGGCCGGTATCCTCGCTGACGCATTTCGGCTCCTGCTCGAAACTGCGCGTCGGTGAGACTGCCATTTCGTAGGCGTCCTTCGGTTTCAGCGTTCCGGGATTGCGCACCAGATCGCCGGCCCGCCGGTAACCGCCGCATAGTGCATTGACCGCCTCGATCATGTGGTCGGCCGTATTGGAATAGGCGGAAAAGGATGGACCAGAACCGCTGCCGGCATAGGGCTTCCTGGCCTCGCCGAGCCATTGCGCTGCAAGCTCGATCTGTTCGACCGGAACGTCCGCTCGCGCAGCGGCCATTTCCGGGCTGAACGGCGCAACTGCGGCGCGCAGTTCCTCCAGTCCGTTACACCAGCGCGAAACAAAGTCCCGGTCATGGGTCCCGTCGCGCAGCAGGATATGGGCGATAGCGGCGAATATCTCCGCATCGTGCCCCGGTAGCGGCTGGATCAGCAGGTCCGCGAAGCGCGCCGTTTCAGTGCGCCGGGGATCGACGATGATGATCTTGCAGCCTCTATCCTTCGCCGCCTGGAAAGCACGGGCAGGCGCACCGCTTTCGGAGAGGGCGAATGGCGCGCCCTGATGCGTGACGACGGGATTGCCTCCGGCGAGGATTGCAACGTCAACGTCGCGCATCACATGCTTGCCGCTCGCCATGATGCCCATGCGTGCCATCGTCACCCATTTCGCGGACTGGTCGATCGTCATGGTCGAGAAGAAATTGGGAGTACCGAGCGCCGCGACCCAGGCCCGCTCCATCAGGCCACCCAGCACACTGCGATAGGCCGCAGTGCCATGATAGACCGCGATCGAACGCGGGCCGTGTTTTGCCACGAGCGTCGCGAGTTTCGCGCCGATCTCATCCAGCGCGGTCTCCGTATCGATCGGCGCAAAGCTGCCATCCGGCAAGCGCTTCAAGCTCTGCCGCAGCCGCTCGCTACCGTCCTTGTGAAATTCGATCGCGGCGAGGCCCTTGGGGCACATATAGCCGCCATACGGCGAGACGCTGCCGTCCGGGCGCGCAGTGAGCATGCGTCCGTCCTCGACATCAACGTCCATCGAGCATAGGGCGCCGCAATTGCGGCAGAACGTCTTGACCGTTTCAGCCATGACACAAGGCTAGGCGCCGTCAGGCAAAAATGGAAGCTTCGGGGAGGCAGGGGTTGGACGGTACGAAGGAGACTGACGAGTCACAGTCCGACAGGCTGCCTACCGGTCGCCTCATCGCCCATTCGACTCTCCACGTCCCGCTCACGTCGGTTCAATTGCCTATTTCAGTGTTCTTGCCGGCCATTTACGCGACCCAATACGGCCTGTCGCTGACAGTGCTTGGTGTGATCTTTCTGGCAGAACGGATCTGGGGAACTCTAACGGACCCGTTCGTCGGCTGGCTTTGCGACAGGACGAAGAGCCGCTTTGGCCGACGCAAGGTCTGGATCGTCGCCGGAGCCGTGCTTTACACGATTTCGGCCTGGTTCCTGTTCTTTCCTGGCGAGGGAGTTACGCCCGCCTATCTCGCTGTGGCACTGGTTGCGGTTTTTCTGGCTCTCTCGATGCTCCAGATCCCCTATTACGCTTGGTCTGGGGAGCTGTCAGGAAACTACCACGAACGCACGCGGATCACGAGCTATCAGACGATCGCGAGCGGAATTGCGCTGTTCGCTGTCCTGGTGTTGCCCACCCTGGTGGATCGTTTTTCTCCCGGCAACGACGTGCTCAAGCTCAATGCCATGGGCCTGGCTATCGTGTTTCCCACGATTCCGCTCACCTTGCTGGCCCTCTGGGCCTTTCCCGACCGCAGCACTGCCCCGGTCCGCAAGGTGCGCCGCAAGATCCCCCTGAACGAGGGACTCCGCCTCGTTCTGGAGGAAAAGGCCGTGTTCCGGGTAATGCTCGCCGATTTCATAATTACATTTGCGCAGGGCATCCGCGGCGTGCTGTTCGTCTTCTTCGTCAGCTTCGTCATGGGCATGCCCCAGCTCGCGAGCGCGATGTTCCTCCTGCAATTCATGTTCGGCATCGTCGCCGCGCCGATATGGCAGGCGATTGCTCGCCGGATCGGCAAGCACCAAGCGGTCATAGTCGCGGAAATAGGTCAGGCGGCAGTAAACTTCGGCCTGCTGCTGGTCGGCGAGGGGGATCTGATCCTGTTCGTCGTGCTCGCCATTGTGCAAGGCCTCATGCAGGGTTCCGGAAACCTGCTGCTGCGCGCCATGCTGGCTGACGTGGCCGACGAACATCGTTTGCGCACAGGCGTGAACCGGACCGCGCTGCTGTTCTCGGTCTTCAGCATTTCGAGCAAAGCGGGGACCGCCCTGCCCGTCGGCGTCGCCTTGCCACTGGTCGCCTGGTTCGGTTTCGACCCGGCGGTGGCAGTGAACCCGTCTTCCGGCCTGCTTGCCGTCGCGCTGGTATTTGCGCTTGGTCCCGCGCTGGCGCATGTGGCGGCTGCGGCACTCGTGCGAGGGTTTTCGATCGACGAGGCACGCCAGCAGGAAATTCGCCGCGAACTTGCCGCTCGGGATGCTGCGGAAGCCGGGACTGGAAGCTAGCCGCGAGCTTCCGCGAATTTCCGCCTCATTTCGTCCGGCAGCAAGTCAACGCCTGCCTCGAGCGCACGCTTGACGGCGGGGCGCGCCGCAATCCGCTCATGCCATGCGGCAACGCTGGGAAAGTCGTCGAGACCGCCGCCGTTCTGCGGATATTTGTCGATCCAGGTCCAGCAGCACATGTCGGCGATCGAATAGTCGCCGCACAGGAAGTCGCGCCCTTCCAGCCCGCGCTCGAGAACTCCGAAAAGGCGCTTCGTTTCGTTCCGGAAGCGGTTAAGCGCATATTCGGTTCCCGCGGCGTCTGCCAGCTCGGGTTTTCGAGACACGCGCGTGAACCAGTTGACCTGGCCCGAGACCGGGCCGAGCCCCGCCATCTGCCAGAACAGCCAGCTGTCGATATGGGCGCGCGTCCGTTCATTCTCGGGATAGAACTGGCCGGTCTTCCGCCCCAGATATTGCAGGATCGCGGCGGATTCGAAGATCGTGACCGAACCGCCTTCCGCATCCGGGTCGACCATGGCCGGGATACGACCGTTGGGATTAATAGCAAGGAATTCCGGCTGGTGTTGATCACCCTCCAGAATGTTCACGAGGACGATGTCGTAGGGCAGGTCCATTTCCTCGAGAGCGATCGTTACCTTGTGCCCGTTCAGCGTCGGAAAATAATGGAGTTGCAGCGTCACTTCTTGTCGCCGAGTTCGCGAAAGCGGATTTCCATATGCGTCATCGCCTCGAGCCCGATATCGGGGAAGATCGACCTGTCCCAGGGATCGCGGCCGCCGATATCGTAATAGACCGCCGGTTCGCTACCGCGGTTCTGCAGGTGGTGCGCGTTGGGCACTCCCGCCTTGAAGCCCACGCAATCGCCGGCGCGCAGCACTTCCTCACCGTCGTCGGTGACCAGCGTCAGCTCGCCGGAAACGACGATCACCAGTTCGTCGTTGCTTTTGTGCCAGTGGCGATTGGTCGACCATTTGCCGGGCGGCAGCTCGACCATGTTCACGCCGAACTGGCTGAGCTTCCACTGACTTGTCAGCGACCAGGTCTTGCGCCCTTTGCACATCTCGTCATGCGGTGGCGGATAGCCGCTCTGTCCCGTCCGTGCCTTTTCCGGACTGATATCTCCCTTGTGCATCTTCAAACTCCTGCAGCCATACCGCCGGTCACGCGAAGCGTCTCACCGGTAATGAATTCGGCGCGCGGCGACGTCAGGAACAGCATGGCATCAACGATGTGCTGCTCGGCCCCGTCGAGATCGAGGAACTGCATCGCCTTCACCCGGGCCTTGGTCTCGGGAGGCAGCTCCGCCGCGATGGTCTCTGTAAGCATCAGCCCCGGCGATATCGCGTTCACCCTGATCCCCTCCGGCGCCAGTTCCCGTGCGAAAGTCACGGTCAGTCCAGCCACCGCCAGCTTGGTATCGCCATAGGCGGTCCCGTGCATATGCGCGGCAGACGAGGATATGTTGACGATGCTCGCTCCCTGTCTGCCTTTCATATGCTGCAAGGCCGCCAGAGTGCAGGTGATGGTGCCGATCACGTTGACATCGAACAGGCGCTTGACCTTGGCGAGGCCCATTTCGGTAATCGGCCTGCCGTACTCGTCGCTGTGCAGGCCGGCGTTATTGATCAGCAGGTCTATGCCGCCGCGCGTCTTCGCCGCCTCTGCCATGATTTCGGACATGCGCGCCTCGTCGGTGACATCGCCGGCAAACCCTTCGGCCGAACCTCCCTGCGACCGGATTTCTGCCGCCGCCTCCTCGGCCGCCGCACTGTCGACGTCGACCAGTGCGACATGGGCGCTTTCCGCCGCCAGGGCAGCGCTGAACGCCTTGCCGAAACCACGGCCGGCGCCGGTCACCACGGCTGTCCTGCCACTCCATTCACCCATGGAATTGAGCCTCCCCTTGGTTCATGCTTGCGCCCATGCAAGCACCCCGGCCCCAGGCGGGCAAGGGAGGAATCGCTCTCTGGCATCGCCCGGGAGATTTGTGGGCCTTGAAGGAGAGGAAGATGACCCAGGAAGAAGCTGTCGCAAGCGAAGCCATCCGCAAGACGATCAACGGCTACACCATTGCCGGGGACAGCAGGATCCCGGAAGCTTTTCATGGACTCTGGGCCGAGGACGCGATCCTCGAATTTGCCGGATTTCCGCCGGTACCGGGCTTCAGGCGCGAGGGGCGTGACGCTATCCGTGCGGGAACCGAAAGCTGGAGCAACGTGCCCGGAGAGGATCCCTCGCTGACCCGGACAAGCTTCATCCGCCACAATCTGACGAGTTGCCAGATCGAACTCACCGGCCCCGGCGCGGCACGCGCCAGAACCTATTTCATCGTGTTCACCGAGCTAGGCCCCGATCACATGGGCGTCTATTCGGACGAACTGGTCCGCGAGGGTGACGACTGGCTGTTCCAGCATCGCCGCATCACGCTCGATTGGCGCGCGCCGGGCAGCCTCTTCCCGCCAGTATAGCGCGGGGAGAGAGTCGCTACGCGCCGGCTTCGGCAGCCTGCCTTGCCCGGCCCATCGGTATCGTCATCGCACCGGTCGCCTCCTGGAACACGATCACCACCGTGCAGCCTTCCGGTCCGATCGTGATCGGACCATAGCCGGTTCCCGCCTTGGCGAAGCGGATATCGCCCGGGCCGAACTTGACCTTGCCGACGGTCTGCTCGCCATCGATGACATATTCGAAATAGTTCGTGCCGTGCGTATGCGGCTCGACAACCTCGCCCGGCTGGAACTTCGTAAGGATGACGAGCGGCGAGGATGTATCGTCTTCGTCCATCAGGAAGCGCGCATAGTCGATGCCGTCAGACGTGCCCTTGGCCCACTCGATGTCGCCTGCGAAAATATCCCTGTGGCCTCTGCCTGCCATGGCTGCCTCCTCTCTTGAAACCCGTCTCTTCAATTGCGCAGCATCTCATTCTTCCGGCAAGGCTGGCAAGACGGATTTGCACGATGGCCCAAAACTGCGACAAGCATTGGCACGGGCACGGAAGCGGACGTGCGAAACGGGAGGATAGCCATGACCGGCGAAAGGCAAACCGCGGATGATCCGCGCCAGGCGAATATCGACCTGATGAATCGCTATGCCCATGCGCTCGACATGCGCGACTGGGACCTGCTGGCCTCGCTGTTCACCGAAGATGCGGAATTCTACGCCCGACAATACCTCGAAAACGCGGTCCCCGGCGAGGATTTCCTGGCACAGCAGGGACGCGAGACCATCGTCTCGTCGATCCGAGCGATCTGGGACGGTCTGTCGGCCACCCACCACATGCTCTCGAACTATGTCGTCGAGCTGGCCAAGGACGATCGATCCGCCGACACGTCGTGCTATCTGCGGGCCCATCACGTCGGAAATCGCGAGCGCTCGCACCTGTTCGAGGAATCGCTGGGCCGCTTCGACTTCCGAACGGTGCTGGAAGACGGACGCTGGAAGATCTGCCGGATGGAAGAGAACATCTTCATCATGCTCGGCACGGAAGAAGCGTTTGCGCCGACCGAATAAGTCCGTTCCGCGCCAAACCGGCCCTGCCGGGTGAGCGGAAACAGGGCGGCGGCCCGCGTTGGGGGGAGAGAACGAATAAAACTGGTGAACAAAATTCTGGCCTTGGCCCTCGGGCTTGCCGCGCCGCAATCCGCCACGGCTGACGAGGCCGCTCAGCTCGTCCGCCTCGAAATAACCTCTCGCAGCGTCGCCTACGAGGGGCGAAGCTTTGGCGATCGTGGTCCCTATGAAAAGCTGACAGCCATTGCCCACATGCGGATTGATCCGCTTCATCCCGAAAACAAGCGGATCGTCGACCTGCCGCTGGCCCCACGCGACGCCGACGGCCTTGTCGAATACGACATCGACGTGATCATACTCCGTCCGCAGGATCCGGCGAAAGCGCGGCGCGTGCTGCTTTACGATGTGGTCAATCGCGGCATCAAGACGCTCGCCCTGTTCAACATGAGTTCGATGGCCGAGATGATGGCCGATCCGCTCGGCGAAGGTGATGCTCTGCTGATGCGCCAGGGTTTCACCATGGTATGGAGCGGCTGGCAGAGTGATCTTGCCGGCGAGGGCATGATCGCAGCTCGGTTTCCCACCGTAAGCGATCATGGCCAACCGGTTACCGGTCGGGTGTCGACCGAGATGATCTTCGACGATACGACCAGCAACCGGATTACCCTGCCCTATCCCGCTACTTCGCGCGATCAAGCCGCCGCGCGGCTGACGGTGCAGGCGCTCACCGGCAGTCCGGCAAAGACGATCGAAGCGAGCAGCTGGTCCTACGCAGACGATCTGCACGTCACGCTCCAACGCCCCGCCGATATGGACGCCGGCGCCATCTATCGCTTCGAATACATCGCCAAGGATCCGACAGTCACCGGCCTGGGATTTGCGGCGACGCGCGACTTGATCGCCTTCCTGCGTCACGGCACCGCCGCCGAGGGCAATCCGCTGGCAGACCTCGATTCCGCCGCCTGCGAGCGCGACGCCAAGGGCGCATGCGTCAATCCGCAAGGCGGCGTGTTCTCAAACGCCATTGCGATCGGCCTCTCGCAATCAGGCCGCTATCTGCGCGACTTCCTGTGGCAAGGGTTCAACCGCGATCTTGCCGGCAGGCGCGTCTTCGACGGGGTCATGCCGATCATTCCCGGAGGACGGCAGACTTTCACCAATTTCCGCTTCGGTGAACCGGGCCGCTTTTCCCGCCAGCACGAGGATCACGATGTCCCCGGCTTCACATTCCCCTTCACCTACGCGACGCTGACCGATCCCGTCACAGGGCACCGCGACGGAATTCTGCAAAGCTGTTCGCAGACTGGAACCTGCCCGCTGCTGATGCACATCGATACCAGCGGCGAATTCTGGCAAGCGGGCGCGTCGCTCGTCGGCACCGGTGGAACGGCAAGGGACGTTGCCTTTCCCGATAACGTCCGTGCCTACATGATCGCCGGCGGCGCCCATGCTCCGGGATTGACGCTCCCTGCGTGCCTTTATCCGCCCAATCCGATGAATCACGCTCCGATTCAGCGCGCCTTGCTGCTTGCGATGGTCGACTGGGTAGCGGGACGGCAGGAGCCTCCACCGAGCCGTTGGCCGCGGATCGACAAGGGCGAACTCGTTCCCCTCGCATCGCTTAGCGTCCCCAAGGCGCCGTCGCTCGGGCTGGTCTGGCCGAAGGTTCTGAACGAGCCGATTCCGCCAACGGGACGGCCGCAATGGCCAGTACTGGTCCCGGATATCGACGCGGACGGCAACGATCTGCCAGGCATCCGCATGCCGCAAATCGCCGCTCCAACCGGAACATATCTTGGCTGGAACCTGCGCAAGCCCGGTTTCGGCGAGGGCGACCTGTGCATTGTCATCGGCTCCTATCTGCCATTCGCGAAAGACGCCGCATCGCGCGACGGAGATACCCGCCTTTCGCTGGCCGAGCGTTACCCGGCTGCAAACGACAGGGCGAAGTTGTTCGGGAAATCCATCGATGCGCTTCGTCGCGAGCGCTTCCTTCTCGACGAAGATGCAGTGAGCCTCGAGAAGCAAATGCAATAGGCCTCCTGGGACTTGCGGCCATCGGTGTTTGCCACGATGGCCGGGAGCCATGGAGGATGACTACCCGCCAGTCATGACGCGACGGCTGATCACGGCATCCGTGCTCATATCGTCTTTCATGACCCAGCTCGATGCCACGATCGCCAATGTCGCCCTGCCGCATATGCAGGCCAGCACTTCGGCTTCGCGCGAGCAGATCACCTGGGTCCTCACGTCCTACATCATCATGGCGGCGATGTTCACGCCGCTCAGCGGCTGGCTGGCGACACGTTTCGGCCAGAAGGCCGTGATGGTGGCTTCGGTAAGCGGATTCACGCTCGCATCCATGTTGTGCGGCATGGCCGCCAACTTCGAACAGCTCATTGCCTTCCGCCTCCTCCAGGGAATGATGGGCGCCGCTCTCCTTCCCATCAGCCAGGCGATCCTGCTGGATATCAACCCGCCCGAACGGCACGGCAGCGCAATGGCCATCTGGGGCATGGGGGCGGTTCTCGGGCCCATCGTCGGACCGGTTCTGGGAGGCTATCTCACAGACTACTTCAGCTGGCGCTGGGTCTTCTTCATCAACCTTCCCTTCGGACTGGCCGCCGCAGTCGGAATGCTGCTGTTCATGCGCGAACACCGGGCGGAAAGGCCGATGCAGCTGGATCTGATGGGTTTCTTCCTGCTGGCACTTTCGGTCGGCACCTTTCAGCTGGTGCTCGATCGCGGGCAATTGCTCGACTGGTACGAATCCCCCGAGATCTGGATCGAAACGATAGCTTCGATGACAGCATTCTATCTTTTCATCGTCCACACACTCACGACCCGGCATCCGTTCGTGAATCTCAAGCTGTTCCGCGATTCCAACTACCTTCTGGGCAACTTCTACGCCTTCGTTCTTGGCGGGCTGCTTTATGGGACCATGGCACTCACCCCGCCCCTTCTGGCCGAGCTCATGGGCTATCCCGTGAAACTCATTGGCCTTGTCTCCGCACCGCGCGGCATCACCATGATGTTGTTCATGCTTATTGCGGGGCGTCTCACGGACCGGATCGACGCGCGCATTCTCATCGTGACCGGCCTGGTCCTGAGCGCGGCCTCCATGTTCATCCTGTCCGGCATATCGCTGGAAATGGATAGCTGGCCGATAATCCTCTCGGGCATTGTCCATGGTGCCGGCGCAGCCATCATGTTCGTGCCGATCGCGACCGTGGTCTTCAGGACAATTCCCCAATCCGAGCGTAACGAAGCATCTGCCGTGAGCTCGCTGATCCGCAACATGTCTGGCGCTATCTGGATCTCGGTGCTTCACACGATGACGATCCGCAACGCGGCCACGGTGCAGGCGCGGCTGGTCGAGACCGTCAGGCCCGACAATCCGGCACTGGTGCTCAAGATGCCGGAGATGGATTTCGGCTCGACCGACATTGTGTCCGGAATGAGTGTGGAAGTGCTGCGACAGGCGCTGATGGTATCCTATGTCGATACCTTCTGGATCCTGTTCGTCGCCTGCCTGATAGCCGCGCCGCTGGTGATATTGCTGCGACGCTAGCAAGCCAGCCGCTGCGCCCGCTAGCTCAACCTCGGGAACCGGCTGGCGCATTGACCCCGGAAATGCGCATCTTGGTTGAATAATCCACCCCGAAACGCCCGGCCCGACCTTGCGCATCGGTCCGATTGCCCCGATGGCGGTGGCAATGGATCACCCCTATCCGCCTCCCCTGCTGCGCAATCTGATCACATTGTTCGCCATGTCGGGCGGCTTCGTGACACAGCTCGACATTACCATCGCCAATGTCGCCCTGCCGCACATGCAGGCAAGCACATCGGCGTCGCGCGAACAGATAACCTGGGTGCTGACCTCCTACATCGTCACGTCGGCGATTTTCATTCCGCTGTCGGGGTGGCTTGCCGGGCGAATTGGCCGAAAGCGGCTCTTCCTGGTTTCAATGGCCGGCTTCACCGTGGCTTCGATGCTGTGCGGTCTGGCGGCAAATTTCGGACAGCTTGTCGCCTTCCGCATGCTGCAGGGCGCCTTCGGCGCGGCTCTCGTGCCGATGAGCCAGGCCGTGATGGTCGACATCAATCCGCCCGAGCGCCACGGAAAGGCGATGGCAATCTGGGGCATTGGCGTGATTATCGGCCCTCTCATCGGCCCGATCCTGGGCGGATGGCTGACCGACAACTGGTCGTGGCGCTGGGTATTCTTCATCAACCTACCGTTCGGCATCATCGCGTTCCTGGGCCTTGCCGCCTTCCTGCCCGAATGGCGGGATGAGGATGCGCCGCGCCTGGATTTCTTCGGTTTCGGTACACTCGCCGTCTCCATCGGCGCATTTCAGCTCATGCTCGACCGGGGGCAACTCAAGGACTGGTTCCAGTCGACCGAAATCTGGATTCTGGCGGCGATCGCCGCCACCGCGTTCTATGCCTTCATCGTTCATTCGTTCACGGCCAAGCGACCTTTCATCAACCCGGCCTTGTTCAAGGACACGAATTACGCCGTCTCCCAGATCTTCGGCTTTTCGCTGGGCGGGCTGATGTATGGTGTGATGGCCCTTCAACCTCCGATGATGGCCACTTTGATGCACTATCCGATCATGGCGGTCGGTCTGGTGATGCTTCCGCGCGGAATCGGTTCCATCGCCGGCATGCCGTTCGCCGGGGCACTGACCGGCAAGGTCGATACGCGGCTGCTCATCCTGTTCGGCATCGCGATGAATGCCTGGTCCACCTGGCTCATGTCTCAGGTCAATCTGCAAATGGATTTCTGGTTGGTTGTGTTTGCCGGCCTTATCCAGGGGTTCGGGACGGCATTCCTTTTCGTGCCGGTGACAACTGCAGCCTTCGCGACGATCAGGCCGGGTCTGCGCAACGAGGCCGCCGCGATGAACTCGCTGATCCGCAGCTTTGGCTCGGCAATCTGGATTTCGATCCTGCAGACGCTCACGATCCGCAACGAGGCCACCGTCCATTCCAGACTGGCCGAAGGGGTGCGGCCGGACAATCCGGCGGTGGCATACGGCATGCCGGATTTCGATTTCAGCACAGTCCCTGCCATCGCCTCCATGCATGGCGAGGTCGCCAGGCAGGCGCTTATGGTCGCCTATTCGGATTCCTTCTGGCTGCTTTTCCTGATAAGTCTCGCGCTGATGCCACTGGTCTTCCTGCTGCGCACGGGCAGGAGCGCCGCTTGACGCCGGCAGCATCAGGCGCGACCGACTGTGCATCAGCCCCGCACTTGCCCCCGCCGCGTTAATCGCTAGAGAGGGCGCAGGGCACGGCCTTGCCGCACCGCAAGATCACAGGAACCAAGCTATGGCGACCTTCACTCTTCCCGCGAACAGCAAGATCAAAGGCAAGGGCCGGCATCACAAGGCTGAAGGTGCCTCTCGCGTAAAGAAATTCACCGTCTACCGCTACGATCCCGACAGCGGTGAGAACCCCCGCTACGACACGTTCGAGATCGATCTCGACAGCTGCGGGCCGATGGTGCTCGACGCGCTCATCAAGATGAAGAGCGAGCAGGATCCCACTCTCACTTTCCGCCGGTCCTGCCGTGAAGGCATTTGCGGTTCCTGCGCGATGAACATGAACGGACGCAACGGACTTGCCTGCACCACCGCGATCGAAGATCTCAAAGGCAACATCCGCATCACGCCGCTTCCGCATATGGACGTGGTGAAGGACCTGGTCCCCGATTTCACGCACTTCTACGCGCAATACGCTTCGATCCGGCCCTGGCTGCAAACGGTCTCGACTACGCCGTCGGGCAAGGAACGGCTGCAAAGCCCCGAACAGAGGGAAAAGCTGGACGGCCTCTACGAGTGCA